>JBOGJF010000163.1:0-2567 GCA_050747785.1 Vicinamibacteria bacterium | reverse complement strand
GAGGCCTCCTGTGTATCGCACGGTTCACGCAGCCGAATTCAGTCCGATTCGAAACCGTGGCTAGCGAACTTGAGTGTCCGGCTGTTCTCGGTGACCGTTCGTACGACGTTGTCCGGGGCGCCTTCTGGAATATCTGCTTCGATCTCGAGTGTCACCTTCACCTTCGCGCCCACCAGACCTTCGAGGTGAGAGATGACTTCATCGGCGATACGGCTCGCGTCAAGCCCTACACGGGCGGCATCGAGGACGACGCTGCCGTGGAACCGTGTGGGGCGAGTGGGAGCGGTGGGTCCGGCTTCCGGAGCCTGGGGTTCGGCCTGCGCACCAGGCTCGACCTCCGTGCTGCCAAGAGGGGACCCGGGCTTGGAGGCCGTCTCGGCCTCCATCTGCTGAGCGGCAATATCGGCTTTCACGAGAATCCCTGGTGCATTGGCGTCCGCAATGGTCACCTGGGGTCCGGTTCGGAGGCCACGGTATCGGGCAGCTTCCTCGTCGTAGCTTTCGGCGTAGGCAAAGGAATCCTGTCGCCAGGTCAGAAGAGTGATGCCGTCGCGGATGGCGCCGAGCAAAACCTCGGCCGTCTGGAGGCGGGGTAAGTAGAGGTACCGGGCGAAGTCGTCGACGAGTTGTTTGATCTCCACGTGGTTGCCGCGCCAAAGGGGGACTCGGTCGAGATCCATACGAAGCCGGCTGGCTGCGAAACCGGTTATGAGGAGTTCCTCCTTGACTAGCTTGTTGCTGGCGCGCGCGGCCAAGGTGTCGTGACCCTGTAAACGGTGGGCCTGCCACTCGACGGGGGCCTGAGGTGATGTCTGGACCGGTACGAGAAGCCATTGATAAGTTTCCGGTAGGCGAGCTGTGACGACGCTGTCGGCGGCATTCCTCTGGGTCTCGGCTTGCTTGACCTGATGGGGGGAGAGGTCGAGCGTCTCTTTCTCGGCCAAGATCGACTCCCAGGCGAGGTACCGTCGCGCGGCCTCGTCCAGATCCTGGAGGCGCGTTTTGTCAGGCGCGAGGAAAACGAGCGTGTTGCGGTAGAGGCGCGGCGTGCTTCCCCGTAATTCCAGAATCACCTTTGCCGCAACCTCCGCCGCGTTTCCAGGCTCTTTGCTGTAGGTCTGTTCGATTCCGAGCACGATCAGCCGCGCGTCCCGGTCATCGGGCACGTCCTGGCCGGACTGCGGCAGGGGATGAACCCGACTGAAGTCACCAGACTTGCGTAAATCAACTCGCAGGCGCGTGCTCAGCTCGTCGATAACCTTGTCGGGGTCCCGCTTGAGCTGTTCGGCGCGGTCTTCGGCGAGCTTGGTAACGGTGGGCTGCGTGGAGTACCAGTAGCGCGGGCCGTCCTGGTAGAGATAGGTCGCGTTCGAGGCCAGACGCCTCAGTGCATCGCCGAAAACGGCAGGGGATTCGCCCGGCATGACACACCCCAGCTTCACACGACGGTCTTCGAGGCCGCGGTGGGCGGCCGAGGCAGTGGGAGCCGAGCCCATGTAAATGGCGCGCGCCACGCGGCGGCAAGCCGCAAACTTCCCTAAATTCGGCACATCGCTGTCGAGCCGGAGGGGAAGCGAATTCGGGCCGTCCACGTCCTTCTCGATGACCGGCACCCAGTTGTCCGAAAGGTAGCGCGTCAGCTCGAACTGCACGCGAGGATCATCAATAGAAATATTCGCCGGCAGGATCAGCGGGTTCTTATCCCCCTTCTCCCAGAGGCTATGGATCACGGCTGCCATGAGCCGTAACACGCCCCGCGTACGTTGGAATTTCACGAGCGTGGACCAGTCCGTGTAGAGACGGTCGAAGATCTCTGGGTGAATCGGGTAGGCGGCTTTGATCCGTTTCTCGTAGTCGGCGTCCCGGCATTCGGGAGGGAATTCTTGGTGCTCCTTTCGGTAAAAGTCCGCGAACGCTCGCGCTACGACGTCACGGTCCTTGAATTGCGCCGGATCCGCGAGGGGCTCAAACAACCGTCGCCTTACGATCTCGAATCCTTCCTCGGCACTCGCCGGCCGCCACGAGGACTCGACGCGCCCAATGACGTTTCGCAGCCGGTCGAGGGCTTCGCGCCCCCGTTGCCCGCCCACCTCCACATCATCTGCCTGGGTGTGGGGCGAGCCTTTGGTATCCGAGGCGGGGAGACTGATGACAATCAGGCAATTGTTCGCCGCCTTCGCCGACTCGGTCAACGCCTGGGCGAACGTGAACTGCGTCTCGAAGCTTCCTGCGGGCAGGTCGCTTTGATCATGAAGCTGGCGGGCGTAGGCGACCCATTCGTCGATAAGAATCAGGCAGGGCCCGTACTCGTTGAAGAGTTCGCGTAGTACGTCGCCGGGGCTGGTCGCTTTTTCGTCGTCGGCTCGCAGACGGGCAAATGCCTTCTTGCCGCCAAGTTGCCAGGCTAACTCGCCCCAAAGCGTTCGCACCACAGTGCCGTCCGGCTTGGCGACCGGATTACCTGGTGAGACCTTGTTACCCACCAGCACGACGCGCTTGGCGGTGGGGAGCTTCTTTGCCTCGGCTTCCTGCATGATGCTATCGACTCCGGCAAGCTCGCCTGGGGC
>JBOGJF010000162.1:0-2709 GCA_050747785.1 Vicinamibacteria bacterium | reverse complement strand
GTGTGTCCCTGGCTCTCGCGGCGATTGCCGCGAGCACCTCGTCGAGCCGTCGGGTCGAGGCGAGATCGACGCCCGGCCCTCCCCCGATGCCGTGATAGTGATTATCCGCGAATCCCGGAACGACCGTCTGGCCCCCGAGGTCCACGAGCTCGGTCTCGGTACCGGCCAAAGAAAGGATGTCTTCGTTCTCTCCGACCGCGGCGATCCGGTCGCCCTCGATGGCCACCGCCTCGGCAATCGACGAGGCACTGCTGAGGGTGACGATGCGTCCGTGGTGGAGGATGAGATTGGGGGTGTCGCGAGCCGGCGTCTCACAGGCAGCAAAGAGGAGTGCCAGGGAGTTAGCGACGAGCACGAGTCTGCGTTGCATGCTTCTACCCTAGCGGCTCCCGACCATAACACACGCGAACGACGCTTTTAAACGCCCATGCCGGCTGCTAGGATGCCCTCGACTACCCTCTCCAGGAGCGATGTCTTTGTTGCCACGATGCATTTTGTTGGCCGCGGTGCCGATCGCCTTGCTGCTCGGGTCCGCCAGGGCGCCCTCAACCCAGGACGTCGCGCCGCACGCCGGGAGCTGGCATCACGAGGGGGTACCGGGTGTGCACTTCGAGGAGCCGGAGGCGCTCGGTCCCACACCCTGCCACGGCGGCTCGGCGGGTCCATTCCCGTGCTCCCGAGTCGATCTGCTTTCGTTCATGCCCTTGAGCTCCATCGGGGGAGACGGGGCCGCTTACGGGAACGATATTTGGGGTTGGACGGATCCACTGACCGGCCGGGAGTACGCTCTCATGGGGCTCACGACCGGCACGGCTTTCGTGGACATCACGAACCCGGAGGCCCCTGTCTACTTGGGATTCCTGCCTACTCAGACGCTTCCCAGCCCTTGGCGCGGTCTCAAGGTCTACAAGAACTACGCGTTCATTGTCTCGGAGGCCCCGGGCCATGGCATGCAGGTCTTCGATCTGAAGCAACTGCGCAGTGTCAACGCTCCGCCAGTGATTTTCTCGGCCGTCGCACACTACCAAGACAATCGCGTCAGTAACTCTCACAACATCGCCATCAACGAAGAGACCGGGTTCGCGTATCTTCTGGGTACGAATACTTGCGGCGGCGGCCTCCACATGGTCGACATTCGGAGCCCGCGCCGCCCGAGGTTTGCCGGTTGTTTTGGCAGCGACGGATATACACATGACGCCCAGTGTGTTTCCTACCGGGGACCGGACGGAGAGCACCGAGGGCGCGAGATCTGTTTTGCCGCCAACGAGGACACGCTGACCGTCGTGGACGTCACCAACAAGGATACCCCCACGATGCTGTCGAGAACGACCTACCAAGGCGTGAGCTACACGCATCAGTGTTGGACTACCGAAGACCAGCACTTCTTGTTGCTGGACGACGAGCTCGACGAGCGGAGCTTTGGGCACGGAACGAAGACGTACATCTGGGACATCGTCGATCTAGACGCTCCAAAACACATCGGGACATACCAGTCCAACAAGAAGGCCACCGACCATAATCAATACATTCGCGACGGCTTTGCCTACCAGGCCAACTATCAGAGCGGTCTCAGAATCCTGGACCTGTCGAAGGTAGCGGATGGTCGGCTGCGGGAGGTCGGGTTCTTCGATGTGTTGCCCGGACACAACCAAGTTGGCTTCCACGGCTCTTGGGGTGTGTATCCTTTCTTCCCGAGTGGTGTCGTGATCGTGAGCGGCATCGAACAGGGTCTTTTCATTCTCCAGCCCCGGCTGCCTCGATAGGTTGCGGGCCGAGCCAGACGCCGTTGCCTTCACCATGCGAGAAGACTATATAATCGGACTCTCGAGCCGGTAGCACCTATCAGAGGCGCGCCCCTTGAGCGTTACGGAGGGCAAGGTTCTGTGATTGGGAAGACCCTCGGCCAGTACAAGGTTCTTCGCACGTTCGGCGGCGAAGGGGATGAGGCGCGCTACGTTGCCGAGGACGCCGCCCGCGGTCGCAACGTGACGCTCAGAGTCTTGCCCTCGATCGTGGACACGAAGGAGTCTCCCGAAAGTCGCGATGAGTTCCTAGAAAGAATCAGAGCCGTCGCGGCACTCTCACATCCCAACGTGGCAGCGATTGGCGACTTCGGTGAGGACGAGGGTGTTGCCTACATTGCCACCGAGCTTCTGGAGGGGCAGACGCTGCGACAACGGCTGCACGAGCGTCGCTTGTCCCCCGTCGAAGCGGTCGAGTACGCGCGCCAGATTGCCGATGGACTAGCCGCCGCTCATGGACGCGACATCGTTCACGGGGATCTGAGGCCGGAGAACGTGTTCATCACGCGGTCCGGGAAGATCAAGGTGCTCGACTTCGGATTGGGGACGACCGGAGAGCCGAGGCCGATGCAACTTTGGTACTGGTCTCCCGAACGAGTCGAGGGACGACCAGTCGACCGAAGGTCCGACGTTTTTTCGTTCGGCGCGGTCTTGTACGAAATGTTGTCCGGAAGCCCAGCGTTTTCTGGGGATTCGGCTGCGTCGACGATGGCCGCGGTCCTCGACGAGGATCCGCCCGAGCTTTCGAGAAGCGCGGCGATTCCGTCTACCCTCGAGCAGATCGTAAGGAAGTGTTTGAAGAAGTCTTCAGATGATCGCTATGCGTCCGCGAAGGACGTGGCCAACGCCATCGATGCCCTCTCGGAGGAGAGGACGACCGAAAGGCCGCCGGTGGTCGATGGCGAAC
>JBOGJF010000161.1:0-4005 GCA_050747785.1 Vicinamibacteria bacterium | reverse complement strand
GAGCCACAGTGGGTGTGCTGGCAGCAAATGCTCTATATAGGCCAAGGAACATTGCAGAAGCCGTCAAGGTGAGCGTGGTGGGAGCCCTGATAGGCGCAGGCGTCTTTGCTGCGGGGTTTCTGCTGGTCGGAGGCTCACTCACGGCTGGCGCAGGCATGGCCGCAGCGACCGCAGGAGGTGGCGCAGGCAGCATCGCAATGCTTCAGGGAGAAACACAACTGGCACTACGATTGTCGCAATCGGGTGCCGTCAATCGAATATGGCTGGGTCGGCACTTGTCAAGAATCTTGTGTCCGGGCGATGAGCTTGGATTTCGACAACGCGGTTCGGACACAAGGGCGGCTTCTGGCGACGAGAAGGATGATATCGCCGCGAGACTCCGGTTGGGAGCTTGGGCCGTGGTTCAGCGTTTCTTTGGGCGACGCATAGCGGCTCTGCGGACGGCCCGGATAAGACGCCAGCGCTTCCAGTCAGCCGCACCACCTGTTTGCCGGCGTAAGCCGGAGCGGGTGACGTCGACGCCGAGGACTTGGCTGGCGTGGGCCAGCAAAAGCTCCCGCGCCCACTGCGAGAGGTTGGGCCGGCGCCTCGCGACAGGGTGTTCTGCCTCCAGGGCGCGCTGAAGAGAACCGAACTCGGTATCCGAGAAGCGAATGTACAAACCTGCACGTCGGGGGTAGGGTGTTGGAGGCCTTCCGCTCCGTGCCATGACTTCGCGATATCAGAAACTGATCGGAGTCATCAACCCATACCTGGAGGGAAGAGGGAATCGAGAAAGCGCCGCCGATGCCCCATCGGCTATAGGTTTTCGAAACGTCGTTGGAAGATGGCGTTGAGTTGTCCGAGGGCGGTAGAGACGGAGGCAGCGACCCGGCGCCAGGAGCCGGATTCGAGATAGGCGACGGCCATGCCGAGTTTGAGCTTCAAAACGTCCTCGGAGTGAAAGTAGCCGCCGTTATTGCGACGGATTCTCTCGAGCTGTCCGTTGACGGCCTCGACGACGTTGGTGGTCGAAAGGCTCCGGCGGATGCTGGGCGGATAGCCAAGAAAGCACAGATAGTGGTCTTTTTTCTTTCGGAGCTCGGCGATGAAGCTGGGATAGGAGTTGTCGAATCGGGCACAGAGCTCTTCGAACTGAGTGGAGGCGACGTTCTGATCCCAGCAGGCCTTGAGGGTGCGCAGGCGGAGCTGGAACTCGGCGTTGTCGGTCTTGGAGAGGTGGCTTTTTGCGTTTCGTTGCATGTGGACGATACACAACTGGTGGTCGGCCGAGGGGAACAATCCCTTGGCGAGGGACAGCAGTCCGGAGAAGTCATCCTGGACGACGACGAGGACGCGCCTTAGACCCCTTTCGATGAGGCCCCGGAGGATGGTTTTCCAATCCTCGAGGTTCTCCCGGCCGGGCCTGCACTGGCAGGCGAGCACGTGCTTTTTCCCGTTGGTGTCGAGGCCAGCGACCACGTAGATCGTGGCGGGCCGAAGTCGGTCCCCATCGCGCAACTCGACGTACTTGGCGTCGATGAATAGAGCGAGTAGGTCGGTATCGAGGGGTCGGGTGTTTCTCAGGTCGAGCTCCTGGATGAACTCGTTGGCGACGATGTCGAGCTCGTGCTCGGAGGAAGACAGGCCAAGTTTTCTCAGGGCGGTCTTGGCAGCATTGATGGAGCGGGAGGAAGCCAACAGCGCCAGGAGCAAGGATTGCGATTCCTCGGGGTAGTGACGCTGATAGGGTGGAGGCAGGAGGCTCGGGCGGAACTTGCCGCTGCGGGTACGGGGTACGTCGAGCTCGAGAGGAATGCTTCCGAGCTCGAGCGAGCGTTCGTAAAAGCCGTTGGCTTTATCTTCCTCACTGCGAGTGAGGAACTGACGCCGTTCGGCCTCGTTGAAAGCCTTGAAGGCGGTAGCCAGAATCTGACGCAGGCTGAGCTCGCCCAGTCCGCCCTCGAGAAGTTGGTCGAGCTGCCGCTGAGCCTCCTTGGGCAACTCGGTCGAGGATTGTAGATTGTGTTCGGGATCGGTGCTCATCTTGTTTCTCCTTTCAAGGTGCAGAGGTGAGTTGGGTTCTCAAGCCCCGGGGCTTTCTTTTTGGGTAGAAGGCTCGGCCTCGCGCTCAGGCCCGGCAGGAGTCGAGCTCTGAGCCGGCAGCCAGACGAGAGCAGGGCCGGCCTGAGGGGCGACGATTCTCCAGATCGCGCTGACCACGCTTTCCAGGAGGTCGAGTTGCGGGTCGGACAAAGGGGGAAGCTCGACTCGAATATAGGGGCTGCCATCCGGATATCGGGAAGTCCGGATACGGTACATAGGCTCCTCCCAAGGCTTATCGCCGCGGTGGGGTGTGTGAATGTGTTGGTGTTCGAGGTCTCACCGAAACGTCAGTCTTCTGTTCGAACACCTGCCGGAGCTTGTGCCGAAGGTAGAGAACGTAGCCCTCGCTGAGCGCTGAGCGACGAGACTGCTCGAGAATGGAAACGATTTCGTGCAAAGAGCGAATCGGTTTCCTGGGATGCGGTTCATGGGGCAAGACTCGGCGTGCGCTCTCCACCAGTAAGGCGGCTTCGACATGAAGTAACGGGACCCGCTGACGATAGAGATGTCGAGCCAGCTCGACCTCTTTGTGGTGGAGTCGGTGGGAGGTGGTGGGCATCCCAACGTACATGTCCCGAATCGCTTTCACATACTCGGAGAAGCAGCCCGCGTCACGCCGACCGCGATGAGGGTGAGAAGTTGTGCGCTGCTTCAACAACGCCACGATTCGTCTCCTCTCGGACAGCGGCTCCACGAGCACGCTCTGGCGGCCGCAACGATGACAGGACGCCGAGCCGTCTTGAATCGCTCCCGCAGCGTGAGCCAAAAACTGGACTGCAAACTCACTCGCCGCGAAGAGCTTGCCATCGAATGAAGGTTCGAGGGAAGACTGATCCGTCACGTCCTTTGGGACGCAGGGTCCACCCTCGGCCCGGTGCAACCGATACGCTCGTTGACATTCGACATGGGCTTCCCGACCCGCACCTTGCTGGTGGCGGCGGTTGTACTCTCGTTTCTTCTCCTGGCGGGCTCGTCTGCTACAGGTGTCCGAGCAATATTTCTGCCCCCGATAGCAACAGCGGCAGATCACCCAGGACTTGGAGCAAGGGGAGTAGGCGCACTCGCTCACGAACAGGATCTCCTCCGGAAAGGCGGCCATCCGCGTCGGCAACAGGACTGGACAACGACCGCCGGTTCGTGCGAGGCTGAACGCCACTCGTGAGTGGCGGCGCCCCTTAGCCGGGGTCGTCTCCAAAACCAGACCCCGATCGCGGTCAACGATCGGGGTCTTCCCTTCTCCTGAAGGGGAAGCCTACTCGAGTTGCCCGACACTTCTCATCTGCCGATTCGCTCAGCTCCTTTCGTGCCGTTGGTGACCGACCCGGACACAACGTTCAGGTTACTCCCACCCTCAGAGTCTTGAGGCCAAACGGTCGGAGAAGTGTCGACCGAGAAGCCGCTATTGCGAAATGAGTTCAAAAGCTCGAGGCGTTCGTCGCTTAGAAGTCCTTTACGCTTGAGGAAGTGCAGAATTTTGTGGCGGAACAACTTCTCGGCGGCGTTGGTGTCGATGTAGGGAAGGGGAATCCACAGTCTGTCGGTATTCCAAAGGCCTCTCGAGACAAGGCAGTGAGCGTGGGGATGCGGCTGCAGGAGAGAGCCGAAGGTCTGAGGGACACAAACGACGCCGGGTCGAGCGTTTTCGTCGCCCGCGGCTTCGCACATCAGTTGTTGGATGGTCTCGTAGGCGAGTCGTGACATGGCTCCGGGCTAATGTACGCGATTTCGCCGTGAACGTTCTACCTCGTCGCTCTTCCGACTCGGCGACCCGGCGCGTCATTGGGCCGGTCCCTCTCTGGTCCAGACGGCGAGGAGACGGTACAAGACCGGAAGCACGAAGAGGGTAAGAGCCGTCGACGACAGGATTCCCCCCACGACCACGGTCGCGAGGGGCCTCTGTATTTCCGCACCGGTGCCGGT
>JBOGJF010000160.1:0-2273 GCA_050747785.1 Vicinamibacteria bacterium | reverse complement strand
GTGCTAGCGGGGGGAGGGGCTATGTCTCCGACTCGCAGCCTTTCTTCCTGGGGGAATTCGCATTGTATTTCTTTGGTTGCGCAAGGTGCTTGCAAGTCGAGGTCATCTCCCAGCCAGCATAGTTCGGCGCGGAGGCGTTTCACGAGAGGCATCGATGTTCTCTTCAATGAACGCGGCGCCCAAGGCGTTATCCGCTGCCGAGCCGCTCGTGGGAGCGGGAGGACTCCAGAGATCGAACCATGAAGAGAATGGCCCAAGGAATGACCAAGCGGCTACTGACGTGCTGGCAGCGGGCTCGCTGCTCGTGCCCTCGCTTACCTATGCCCAACGCGTCGAGTATTACCACCTGGATGCCCCTGGGCTCGGTCCGAGCGGTAACGGACGAGCAGGGCCAGGTTCTCGAGCGGCACGACTACCTTCCCTTCGGTGACGAGTGGAACCCCGATCCTTCTGACCAGCCCCGGATGTTCACCGGCAAGAAGCGGGACCAGGAGACGGGGTGGGATTATTTCGGGGCGATCGTGGTCTTCGTTTCGAGCCACTCTGAAAGCGGAAGCACGGGCAATGGACCGTCCATCGGCATTTCCATCTCCCTTTTCGACACAGGCTCGACGCAGCGGCTCCTCCTGGCGAGGTGCGGATCACCGAGCTGGATCGGATGCTCGGGCCCATCACCCAGGGTCCGTGCAGAGGGGATCTCATCGCGGAACGGATTCCATCGCGCGTCGTGTCCTATAAAAGCCGGCGGGACCGGTATATCCGTGACTACCATCCCATGGGTGATCCACCTCGTCTCCAGCGCTTGTCGCGAAGACAGTCTCTCCATTCCTCCAGATCTCGAGCCCGCTCAGCTTGGCCAAGTTTCGAACGGCGTCGAAATCGATGTCCAAAACGCCGTCCTCGACATATACATCGAAGTCTTTGTCGATAGGTGTCAGAGCTCCGACTTCTTTCACAATGTCGAAGTCTCGCAACGCATCCTGTCCTTCGATCCGTACGCTGAACACGCGCTCTCCGGGCCGGTCGAAGAATATCTCCGCGAACTTGAGTCGGACCCGGTAACGCCCGACGGGAAGGCTCACCCGGTAGCTTTCCAGGCCAAACCACTCGGATGCGTAGAGGCTAGCGGGCAGTTGGCCTTCATCGCTGACATGAGGACTATCCAGAAATCGCTCTCTTCCTACCGCTGGATCCACACGGAAAGCCTGCAGGCCGTTCGCACTATGGTCCGGTCCGTCGTAGACACCGCTCAGCCACTGCGCAATGAGAGAAGCTGCCGGCGACGTCCCCACATTATGCACGACGACCCATTCGATGTCGTGGGTCGACAAGATCTCGTACGCGTTCTCCGCCTCTCGCGCCAGAATGTAACCGGTGTACTTCCGGTCTGGTTCGACCAAGCTGGCGAGGAACGGGTTGGCGTTGATGAAACGCTCGGCTTCTTGTGGAGGTCGCGACACATAGCCACCGACCAGCTTCTTCTCATGAGCCGTTTGATAGTAGAGCGGGAGCGGGTTGAAGATGTGGGGAAGCGGAACTTCTAGGATCGCATAGTCGCGGCGCTCTCTGGCCAGCTCGTCGTAGAACGGAGGCATGGAAGCGGCCGAGAGAGGCCAAGCGGGCCACGTCCAAACGTCGAACAGAACGATCACGACGAGACAACCCGTGATCGTGGCTTCGCGAATCGGGGTCCTACCATACGATCGCTTGGCCGCATCCTTCAACAAAGAGAGCGTGCCCAGCCCCGCCAGAACCGCGACACACAAGGTCGCGAGTGATACGAACCGGGTCGGCGCGCGCATGATATTGAAGAACGGCAAATCTCTAAAGAGCTCGAAGGGTAGTACGATGGACTCGTACGTGTTACCACGAACCTGAAGGAATGGTCCCAGAGCGAGCCCGCAAAAAGCGATCAAGGCCACCCACCAAAAGGTATTCGTGCGGCGCTTTTTGCCCGCCGGGCGGATCAGTCCGTATGCCGACAGAAAGAGCAAGGACAGTCCGAGGTAATTCACCCGTTCCCGATAGTCTGTGTTGAACCGATGATACGTGGCCGTCACCCACTGTCCGACGACCGGGTGATGCTCGGGAGGAAGGACGAAGGAGAGGAGGTCCGCGGAGAAGATATGATGGAAGTCTACACGCAGATAGGACTCTCCCTCCGCGACTTCTCTCAGCAAGGGGAGGAGGAAGGGAAGGACCATAAGGAGCGCAGCGGCGTGGGTGACAGCAACGTGTTTCAGGGATTTTAATGGGACCCGCCGCTCTACGAC
>JBOGJF010000159.1:0-3482 GCA_050747785.1 Vicinamibacteria bacterium | reverse complement strand
GGGCTCGGTGGTCTCGGTGGCGACTCCGGAGGCTTCGATTTTTTCGACGTAGCGGGCGGGGCTTCTCACATTCCAGAAGCGGACCCCTTGGTAGTAAGAGTGCGCGGAGGCTCCGAAACCAAGGTAGGGTTGGTCGGTCCAGTACTTGAGATTGTGGCGGCTCTCGTAGCCGGGGCGCGCGAGGTTCGAGATCTCGTAGGCCTTGAGATCGAGCGCCATCAACGCCTCGCGCACCAAACGGTAGGAGTCCAACGTGTTGACGTCGTCCGGGAGCTCGAGGTTGCCGCTGGCTTCCTCTCTGGCCATGGGGACCTCGGAGCCAAGCTCCAAGATGTAGACCGAGGCGTGCTCGGGCCGGAGCTCGGGAAGTCGCTCCAGATCGTTGGCGAGATTCTCCCCCGGGAGTCCAACCATGAAATCCATATTGAGGTTCGTGAGGCCGACGCTCCGGGCCTCGCGAAACGTTTGATGGATCTCTTGGGAGCCGTGCTGGCGTCCGATCGCCTGGAGCACGTCGTCGTTGAGGCTCTGTCCTCCTACGGAGAGACGGTTGACTCCGGCGGCGACGTAACCTTCGAGCGTTTTGCGGTCGGCGGTCCCGGGATCGAGCTCGAGGGAGACTTCGGCGTCGGCCGCGACCCGGAAGCGCCAACGGATGGTTTCCAGGATCTCACGAAGCTCGTCGGCGCTCAGGATCGACGGCGTGCCGCCACCGAAATAGATGGAATCGACGTGGAGAGGATCCTTCCTACCGTCCGGGCGGGCTCCTATGATCTCCCGCTTGAGCGCCTTGAGATACGCCTCTTCGAAGTTTTTCTGGCGGTGAGCGGTGGCGAAGTTACAGAAAGGACAGATGGATCGGCAGAACGGAATGTGAACGTAGATTCCGAGCGGCTCAGACGATCGCGACATCGGTCTCCTGCACCCAGCCCGTGAGGCCGTTGGGCAGCCTGACCTGTAGCCAGCCCTCCCGTCCTCCGAGCACGGAGACCTTGAGTCCCTCGTGAATCTCCGCTAGCTGCGGATTGGCCTCGCCCGGACCGCTGCGTACCTCGATCGACTGGGCGAGCGCGATGGCCGCCTCGCTCTCTCCTGACGAGTAGACCTTGGCGGTCAGAACCGTCGCGGAGAGGAAGGTGACGGCGCCCACGGCGACCAGAGTATAGATCGCCGGCGTCCGAAATCGAGGCCAAATTCCTAAGATCAAGATCGACGTGGCGATGCCGCCCAGCACGAAAGAAAGGCTCAGGAGAGCAGCGCAGAGGTCGGGGTCGAGCGCGTGGTAGAGATCGACAGCCCAGGCGACATACGAAGGCATCGGTGGCCGTTGCACGACGTCCACGATGAGCTCGTTGGCGAAGGCGAGATTGGCCTCGGTGTCCTCGTCGCCCGGCATGGCGCGGAGAGCGCGCTCGTAATTGAGGATGGCCGGTCCGAGGCGGCCGCTCTTGAAGTAGGCGTTCCCGAGGTTGTAGTAGATGGCACCGTCCTCGATGCCCTGGGCCAGGAGCGCCTCGTATTGCTCGACGGCTTGCTGGTAGCGACCCTCGCGGTAGAGCTCTTCGCCTCGCTGAAAAACCTCCTGGGGGGAAACGAGCTGCGCGAGAAGGAGCCCGGCGAGAAAGAAGACGCTCATCCGAGGTGTTTGTCCAGGGAGACGATCGCCTGCTCGGCGCGGTGTAAGAGATCTTCCATCTCCTGGCGGGTCCTTTCTCCCGGGGTGAAGCGGGCGAACTCGCAGGCCTGGATGGTGTCGAGGTAGTTCTTGCGCGGGGGCTCGGGGACTCCGCGCTCGGCGAGCATCCCGTCGATCTGCTGCGTGGTCAGTCCCGAAGGGCTCGCTTCCGTCTTGTCGGCCACGTAGCGATAGAGGGCGGCGGCGGTGACTTCGTAGAAATCCTTCGCTTCGCGGTGGGCGGCCTTGGCGGCGAGCTTCAGTCGGCCGTGCGCTTCCTTGCGCGCGCGGCGGCGGCGGAAGACTCCTTGCTGCGACGTTTCCTTATCCTGCTTCCATCGATAGGCCACGAGGCCGAGATTCCAAAAGAGGGGAAGCGCTAGAGTCGCGTAGAAGAGTCCGCTCCGGTAAAAGGGCGTCCTCTCGGCGCCGAGCTCCGCGGGCGCGGGCTTGAGGTAACGCACGTCGCGCTGCATCAGGCGCACTTCCGAGCGGGGGGCCGCGACCGGAGCGTTCACGAGAGCATTCGCCCCTTCGACCTCGAGGGTCACGGGATCGGCGCTCGTCTCGACGTATCGCTCCGTCTTTGGATCGAAATAGGAAAGACTCAAGGGGCCCACCTGATATCGACCCGGCGAGCTCGGCACGAGCACGAACTCCCAGCGTTTTTCCCCGCCGAAGCCGGAGGTCGTGGCGCTCAGTTTCTCTTATGTCTTGGGCTCGTAGGCGCGGAAATTCTGGGGCGTGGGGAGCTCGGGGACTTCCACTGTCTTGAGATTCCCCTGCCCTTGAACCACTACGTCCACGGTGAGCGGATCGCCCGCGGCGACCTTCTCTTTGTCGACCTCCAATCCCAGCTCGTACTGACCGACCGCGCCCGAGAAATTGGCGGGCCTGCCTTCGGTCGGCAACGGTTTCACCGTGAGCGTGACGGGCTCGCTGCTTCGCCGGATCGTGTCCGCGGTCCGGAAGAAGAAGGAATCGAACGGGTCGGACGAGCCGCGGACCGCCATGGAGAAGGTCGCGGGTCCAATCGTCACGTCACCCGCCTTCGTTGGAAACAGAATGCTCTTCGGGTTGAGGTCGAAGACATAGAACGTCTCACCATTGACGGTCGTCTCCTGCGGCTCAGGGTTTCGCGCCGCCTGGACTTCCTCGACCCAGAACCCGGTGAGCTGAGGTCTCTGCTCGATGTCGAGACCCATGATCGGCACCTGGGTACAGAGGCGGTAGCTCAGCACGACTTGCTCACCGACATAGACGGAGGGACTCGAGAGCACGGCCTCGACGAAGACCTTGCCCGTCGTCGCGTTCCGTCGCTGAGGAGGGGAAAACCGGTCGAGGGGATCGGGCGGGCGGGTCCCGGGACCAACTACCGAGCCGGAGATGACTTCGACCTCGATGGGATCGGTCAGGTAGTCGGTTCCCTGATAGGTCACCGCGATCGAGTCGATGAGGAACTTGCCCTCGCGGAGCGGCGTCATTCTATAAATGATGGATCGCGTGGCGGACATCTGACCGTTGACCCACTGGATGCTGGTCGACGTGGACTGGCCCGCGAGTCGGAATCCTTCGTATTGAGGAAGCTTCGGGGCGCTCGCTCGCCCCAGGCTGTCTCCGTAGATCGTGACGGTGAGCTGGAGGTCGTCATCCAGGCCAATGCGGTTGGCATTCACCGACGCCTCGACGCGGAGGTCTTGGGCGGGGAGCGCGCGCGGTAGAAAGGTAAGGAACAAGAACGGGATCCAGGCGACCCTCATGCGGCTTCTCATGGCGTTCGTTCGAAAAAACCGAACCATTCTAGCTC
>JBOGJF010000158.1:0-5410 GCA_050747785.1 Vicinamibacteria bacterium | reverse complement strand
GTGCTGGGACTCGAGAAGAACCTGGGTTTCGCGGGAGCGTGTAACGAAGGCTATCGGTGTGCCCGCGGCGACTATCTTCTCTTTCTCAACAATGACGTCGAGGCCTTGCCGGGAGCTCTCGAGAAACTCTGCCAATTCATGGACTCTCACGCGGCGGCCGCCGCGGCGGGTGGCAAGCTCATCGGGACCGACGGAATGGTACAGAAGGGGTTCAACGTCCGAGCCTTCCCGACGTTCGCCTCGACGGCCTTCGAGATCCTGATGGTGGACAAGATTCTCCCCCGCAACCGGGTGACCCGAAGACAGCGCATGCTGGATTTCTCGCACGCCGAAGTACTGGAGGTCGATCAGCCTGCGGGGGCATGCCTGCTAGTTAGGAAGAGCGTCCTCGAGACCGTGGGCCTCTTCGACGAGAGGTTCTATCCAGCCTGGTTCGAGGACGTCGATCTGTGTCTTCGGTTGAGACGGAGCAGCTTCAAAACCTACTTCGTCCCGGAGGCAGTCTTCGGCCACCGGGGCGCCGCCAGCCTCGCGCACCTCGAGTATCAGGAGTTTCTTTCCTTCTGGTACCAGAACCTGTTGCGCTACTTCGAAAAGCACTACGGCAAATCATCGACGCTCTTCCTACGAGCTCTCATCCTCGTCGGAATGCCGGCGCGGATACTGGCGGGGATTTTTGTTCGCCCCAAGCCAGGCGTGGGACGAAAGGATGCGCTTGCCGCCTACTGGCGGGTCATGCGTGAGTCGCTATGAACGATCGCCCCCTGGTGAGCGTTGTGGTCATAACCTACAACTCGGAGCGAGACATTTCTCGGTGTCTCGACTCGATCGGTCGCCAGAGCTATGCACGCTTGGAAGTTCTGATCATCGACAATGACTCGGGCGATCGAACCGAAGATATCGTTCGCCACCACGAAACAAGTTGCCGATTCGTCAAGAACACTCGAAACATCGGCTTCGCAGCCGCTCACAATCAAGGCATCCGACTGACCGCGGGCGAGCTCTACCTGGCGCTCAATCCGGACGTCGAGCTGACGCCCTCCTTCATCGAAGAGATGGTGCGTGCCATGGCTGTCGATCCGCTCGTCGGCTCGGTGAGCGGCAAGCTTCTTCGCTTCGCCTCGGAGAACGGTGGGGCCGTCATCGACAGCACCGGTATCTACATGACCCCAAGCCTCAGACATTTGGATCGGGGCTCGGGAGAGTCCGATCGCGGCCAGTACGACCGACTCCAGTACGTCTTCGGGGCGAGCGGCGCGGCGGCACTCTATCGCCGCCGTATGCTCGACGCCGTCTCCAGCGACGGAGAGTGCTTCGACGAGGATTTCTTCGCTTACCGAGAGGACGCCGACCTGGCCTGGCGCGCCCAGCTCCTGGGATGGAGGGCGCTCTACACGCCCCGCGCCATCGCCCGCCACGAGCGGCGCGTCCTCCCGGAACGGCGGAGGAGCTTGCCGGCCACGGTCAACATGCACTCGGTCAAGAATCGCTTCCTGCTCCGCATCAAGAACCAGACGCCGGGCGAGCTCCTCGCCCTTCTTCTGCCTTCCTTGTGGAGGGATCTCCAGGTCGTGGTCTACGTGCTGCTCTTCGAGCGGACCTCGCTGCCGGGTCTCACCTTCGTGCCTCGCCACTGGGACCGGCTCCTCGCCAAAAGAAAGTGGATCCAGTCCCGGAGGACAGCCACGACCGGACAGATGCTGCGATGGTTCCGCTGGAAACCGGTGGGCCACGATACCCCGATGTCCCTGCAAGAGCCCCGCACGAGCCCAGGTTCGGCGCAGCCCCCTCTTTGGGGCTAGCGGAAAAATTACCTTTTGTTATATGCTGTTTAGGCCAAAGTGTTAATATACAACTTGAGCTATAAGAAAGGGCCTGAGGGCATATCCCTACAATCGTGATACGAGACACGGATAAACCTCGCCCGCACGAGCACGATATTGGATAGAATCAGCGATGGCCTCTGGTCACCCCGACGACTAGCCTGAGATGCCCCTTTCAATAGCTATCCTTGGCACCCGAGGTATCCCCGCCAACTACGGCGGATTCGAGACGTTCGCCCAAGAGCTGAGCGTCCGCCTTGCGGAGCGCGGCCACGACGTCACGGTCTATTGCCGTTCCCATCACACACCTCGCGAGCTGAGCTCGTTCGCCGGCGTCCGGCTGGTTGTGCTGCCCACGATTCGACAGAAGTATTTCGATACCGTCGCGCATACTCTGGTGAGCTCGCTCCACGCGTTGGGCTCGCGGCACAACGTCGTCCTTCTTTGTAACGCCATCAATAGCTGTTTCATCCCCGCCCTCAAGCTATCCGGTGCCCGAGTGGCCATCAACGTGGATGGGCTCGAGTGGCAAAGAAGGAAGTGGAACCTGCTGGGCAAGGGGCTCTACCGCGTGTCCGAAAAGATCGCCTGCCTGGCAGCCGACGCCATCGTCACCGACTCCAAAGCCATCCAGTCTTATTACCATCGGGCTCACCGGACGCCAACCGTATTCATTCCCTACGGCGCGCCGACGGAAAAGGTGGGGCTCAATGGTACGCTCGCGAAGATCGGCCTCGACCCGGGCAAGTACATCCTTTACGTGAGCCGCTTCGAGCCGGAAAAC
The DNA here is from genome assembly GCA_050747785.1 of Vicinamibacteria bacterium. Taxonomy (GTDB): domain Bacteria; phylum Acidobacteriota; class Vicinamibacteria; order Marinacidobacterales; family DATDRI01; genus CBDANW01. The sequence continues at coordinate 2,803 of JBOGJF010000158.1, read as the reverse complement.
AACGCGCATTTGGTTCTAGAGGCCTTTCAGCGCCTACGTACGGAGTTCAAACTGGTGATGGTCGGAGACGCGCCCTACGCCAAACCGTACATCTCGAAGCTCAAGGAGATGGCAGGGCCGGGAGTCCTGTTCACCGGCTACGTCTTTGGCCGCGACTACTGCGAGCTGATGAGTCACGCTTATTGCTACGTACATGCCACCGAGGTGGGAGGGACGCACCCGGCGCTGATAGAGGGGATGGGCCTGGGCAACGGAGTCATCGTCTCGGACACTCCGGAGAACCGAGAGGTTGCCGGAGACGCCGCGTTGTTCTTCTCGCTCGATGGACCCGGGCGGCTATCCGAACAACTCCGGCTTGCCCTGGCGAGACCAGAGCTTCTCCGAGAACTTTCCGAGCGGGCGCGGCAGAAGGTAGAGACCCGATATAACTGGGATCGTGTGACCGACGACTACGAAAGGCTCTTGGTATCGCTCCGGGAGGCTCCGGCGTTCCTCGAGCAAGAGTCGTAGCCAGGTAGGCAAGAACATGCAGCACGAAAGAGCGCGGCTACTGCAAATCAAGTACGTCCTCTGCGACATCGGGGCGACGGCGCTTGCGTTCTTTCTAGCCTACTGGATTCGCGACAGCGTGCTCGCCGGTTATCTGGGGAGGTTGTATCCTCTCCTATCGTACTCGTGGATTCTTGCTATCGCCCTGGTCAGTGTCCCCATCATTCTTGGCTCGCTCAGGCTCTATGAGATCGGCGTCGTCGTGGATGAGCGCGGGCCGCTCCACGGAAGAGTGGCGAGACTGACGCGCGGTATCGCCCTCGAATACGTTCTTTTCTCCGTCCTGCTATTTAGTCTGAGACTTCAGTACGTGAGTCGTCTATTCTTGTTTCTGTTCTTCGGACTCAGTCTGCTGCTTCTCATCCTTGCCCGTGCAGGCTGGTGGCCGGTGCTATTGCGTCGCGCCCGCAGAGACCCCATTCGCGTGTTGATCGTGGGCTCGCGAGGAAGCGCCCTCGAGCTGGCATCGGCTCTTTCCGAGCGATCCGGAATGGGCGTACACGTCATCGGGTTCCTGGTGGACAAGCCGCTCGACGCGGACTGGTTACAGGGGATCCCCGTCTTGGGCCGCATCGAGCAGGCCGAGTGGGCCTTGTCGCATCTGGCGATCGACGAAGCCCTGATCGCGATTCCGGACAGGAAGGTGAGTGCCATCGAGCCCCTTCTCTTGCTATGTCAAGAAGGCGGTATCACCGCGCGTCTTGCTTGCGACTTCTTTCCTCGAGGCAGCGCCAAACCCTATCTGGAGCAGCTCGAGGGTGTGCCGCTTCTTACTTTCGCAACTACCCCCAAGAACGCAGACCTACTGGCAATGAAGCGAATCGGTGATGTCATTTTCGGCACCGCCTTGCTGATCCTCACGTCACCGGTCTTCCTACTGGCGGCGCTTGCCATCAAGCTGACGTCCAATGGGCCGATTCTCTATCGACAGGTGCGTTGTGGGCTCGATGGCAAACCCTTTACGTTCCTGAAGTTTCGTTCCATGATCGAAGGAGCCGATGAGAAGCGAAAAGAGATCGCGCATCTCAACGAAGCGGAGGACCCTATCTTCAAGATCTCCGCGGATCCGCGGGTGACGCGAGTGGGGAGATTTCTGCGTCGAACGAGCATCGACGAGCTACCGCAGCTCTTCAACGTCCTGCGAGGCGAGATGAGCCTGGTGGGGCCGCGACCTCCGTTGCCTAACGAGGTCGAGCGCTACAACGGCTGGCAGCGGCGGCGACTGAGCATGAAGCCGGGGCTCACCTGTCTGTGGCAGGTGAGCGGCCGCAGCACGCTCGGTTTCGAGAAGTGGGTGGAGCTCGACCTTCGCTACATCGACCAGTGGTCTCCCTGGCTCGATCTCAAGATCATGCTCAAGACGGTTCCGGCGGTCGCCTCCTTGAAAGGCGCCTGGTAAGCATGGCCGATTCTCCCCTTCCTTGACATCCCACCGTCCCGCGGAATAAATTGTTCCATCTTAAGAAGATGGAGTCACACATCCGGATCTACGGTATCTTCGATTCCGAGTTAGGGAGGTTGCGCTCAGCGGAATCACCCGAGGCGTAATGAGCTCCTTTTTCGATCGGGTTGTCGAGCGCGTACCGGTCCGAACCGGGCTCGGCCTCGCACAAACGATCCGGCTCCTCGACCCCATCGCCCTTGCCCGTGGCCTGTGGGCCCAACGCGAGCTCATCTTCCAGCTCACCAAACGCGACATCCTCGGCCGCTACCGCGGCTCGTACCTGGGCCTCGCCTGGTCGTTCCTGACGCCATTGCTCATGTTGACCATCTTCACTCTCGTGTTTGGCGTCATCTTTCAAGCGCGTTGGGGACTCGAAAACGAGAGCCGTTTCCATTTCGCCCTGGTCCTCTTCTGCGGCTTGATCGTCTTCAACGTGTTTTCCGAATGCGTGACCCGGGCGCCGGGGCTCGTCCTCAACCAGCCACAATACGTGAAGAAGATCCGATTCCCGCTTGAGATTCTTCCGGTCATCGTCTTTCTCTCCGCGGCAACCCACGCGGCAGCGAGTCTTCTCGTTCTGCTGCTCGGCTTGTGGCTCGGAGCTGGGATATTCAACTGGACGGTGCTCTGGTTTCCACTGGTCATCCTACCCCTGGCCATGCTTTGCCTGGGCCTGAGCTGGTGTTTGGCATCGATGGGCGTGTACTTCCGAGACATCGGCCAGGTCATCGGCATCGCCACGATGGCGGTGCTCTTTCTGAGCCCGATCTTCTACCCGCTCTCCGCGGTCCCCGAATGGCTACAGCCCTT
>JBOGJF010000157.1:0-3683 GCA_050747785.1 Vicinamibacteria bacterium | reverse complement strand
GAGGTATTGCCGGAAGGGGCTGACCCCCTTGGTAACCTCGATGATTTGGACGTTGAAGCGAACGAAGTAAGCGAGAAAGAAAGCGACGTAGGTGGCAGCGAGATCGCCGAGTATGTAGACGCCGGTTAGAATCCGGCTTTGTTGCTTGACCATCGATGCGACATTATTCCCCAGCGAGCTTGCGGTCGATGAATGCCCTCATCTCGGTCATGAAGCGTTGGCGAGAAAAGCCCTGCGCCCAGCTCCTTAGGGTTTCTCTATTAGAACGCAGCGAGGAAACCCTGTCAATGGCGTTGGATAGGGCTTCCGGTGAGCTTTCCGAGAAGAAGACGCCGGTCTCGCCATCTCTCACCGATTCCAACGCTCCCCCTTCCGCAAAGGCAACGACCGGACGGCCGCAAGCTTGGCTCTCGACCGGGGCGATACCGAAGTCTTCGACACCGGGGAGGAGCGTCGCCCGACAACGCTGGTAGAGCGGAAGTAGCTCCTTTTGCGAGAGATTACCCAGGAAATGCACGTTCGATGAGGCTCTGTCACGTAGGCGTCCTTCCTCCGGTCCGGTCCCCACGACGAGGAGGCGTTCCGGCCTTCGACGGAAGACCTCGATAGCCAGGTCCACCCGTTTATAGGGTACGAGCGCCGAAACGATCAGATAGAAATCCTGCGGCTCGTCGTCTCCCGGGACGAAGACATCCGTGTCCACCGGGGGATAGATGACGGCTTCCGTCTCCCGGCCGTAGTATTTCCGGATGCGTGCCGCGACGTGCTTCGAGTCCGCCACAAAGCTATGGACGCGATCCGCTGAGGCGACGTCCCATCGGCGCAAATAACCTGCAATCGGCCCGTAGACCAGGCGAGCCCGGAGGCCATTGCCGAAGTAATCGTGAAAACGGTCCCAAACGTAGCGCATGGGTGTGAGGCAGTAGCAGATATGCACTGATCCCCTCGGGGGTATCGCTCCCTTCGCAACGCAGTGGCTGTTCGATACGATGAGATCGAAGCCCTCGAGATCGAGCGATTCCACCGCCCAGGGATAGAGTGGTAAATACCAACGGTAGATCTTCCTTACCGCGGGAAGGTTCTGGGTAAAGGCGGTGCGGATCGGATGGGACTCGATGATCTCGCTGGTCGAGTTCGGAACGTGCACCAATGTGAACACGGTCGCTTCGGGGAAGAGATCGCAGAGTCCCTCCAGGACTTTTTCGCCGCCCCGGAGCCCGGTGAGCCAATCATGAATCAGTGCGACCCGCATGCGTTGCCTGTTCCGTCTTCCCGGGCGCGTCGGCCGTTTCCAAGGACCCCAAGGCACGTTGGTAGGCCCGATGCACCCGGTCCACCGATCCCTGCCACGAGAACTGCTTGACCCGCTCGTAGCCGTCGGCGATGAGCCGGCTCCGCAAATCACGGTCGTTGAGGATTTGGCGGATAGCCGTCGCGATCTTGTCGATGTTGTATGGGTCGACGGTAAGCGCGGCGTCTCCCACGACTTCCGGCAGGGAAGAGATGTTCGACGTCACCACGGGAGTTCCATTGGCCATCGCCTCGAGAGGCGGCAGCCCGAAGCCTTCATAGAGAGACGGGAAAACGAAGACGTCGGCGATCTTGTAGAGCGCCATCAGAGTGCGCTCGGGGACGAAGCCGAAGAAACGCACGTGGCCACGAACTTGATGGCGTTCCACCGTGCGCCGCAGCGACGGGTACTTCGAGATGTCGTCACCCACGACGATGAGCGTGAGATCCTTGCAGTCCTCGTGCTCCCGCGCCTTGGCGAACGCGGCGATGAGCCGCTCGACGTTCTTGTGCGGTTTGATGTTTCCCACGAAGAGCGCCGTTCGGCCGAAGATCTGAAAGCGTTCCTTCACCCGGGCCAATTCCTCGGCCGGAACCTCCGCGGTGACGGAGCCGTCGATCCCATTGGGGATGACCACGATCTTCTCCGGCGGGATCTCGAAGAAAGTCAGGAGATCTCTCTTGGAGGAATCGGAGACGGTGAGCACGAGCTCGGCCTTTTCGAGGGCGCGGCGGATCACGAAGCGAGCATAGTGAATGGCGAAACGGGACGGCAAGTATTGAGGGAAGAGCAGGTGAATGACATCGTGTACCGTGACCACGGACGGGCACGGGGTGAGCAGAGGAAGGACGTAGTGAGGGGTGTGATAGAGCTGGACGCGCAGGCGTCTGAGGGTGGCCGGGATGGCCACGTGCTCGGTCAGCGAGTAGTTGGGGGAGCTCACCCGCACCGCGGTGAAAGCGGGGTGCAGCGACCGGACGAGCGCCTCGTCTTGCGGATAACATAACGCGAAGTATTGCGTGTCCGGGTCGACGAGGGGGAGGTGTTTGATCAGGTTGCGGATGTAAGTCCCGATCCCGAAGTCGTTGATTTTCCTTACGTCGAGAGCGATTCGCATCGAGATAGAAGCGGTGCACTGTAGGCGCGACGATGGCAAGCCCCAACGGCGATTACGGCTGTGACAGCCATCTTGCGCAACAGGCAGAAACAAGGGATGGCGCGTAACCCTAGTAGAATGTATCAGAAGCGCACGTGCAAAGCAAGGAAACCCGATGCCGGCGGGTTGTGGTGGATCGGCCCATTCGGCTTGACCCGACTACGGCTTCACAGTGCAGGATAAAAGACGAAGGGGCAGGAGAAAGGAGTGTGCGATGCCTGCAGGGCACATGAACGTCGAGCAATGGGTCGACCTCTTTCGCGTCATCGGTCTCGAGGAGGCGGACATGCACCGCTGGCACCGGGAGTTCGAGGAGCGCTATCCCGATGGACATCAGAGCTTTCTCGAGTGGTTGGGTCTTCCCCCCGAGCGGATCCGAACGATCCGCCACGAGTCGTCGGAACGAGCCTGAGGGGGGGGAGCATGCTGACCATCGGTCGGCTCGCCGAGCGCTTCGGGTTGTCGAGGAGCACGCTCCTTTACTACGACTCGATCGGGCTGCTCTCGCCTTCAGAGCGAAGCCACGCCAATTATCGGCTCTATTCGGAAGCCGACGTCGAGCGAATGGAGCGCATCAGCGTCTACCGTCAGGCGGGGGTGCCGCTCGCCGATATCACGCGCCTACTCTCGGGGGACGAGAGCGCTCTCGGCGAGCTCTTGGCGGCACGTTTGAAGACCCTCAACGAGGACATCCGCGGCTTGCGGCGCCAGCAGAGGCTCATCGTGACGTTGCTGAAGAACGACGCCGCGCTTCGAGATGCGAGAGCCATGGATAAGGACGGATGGGTCGCGATCCTCCGCGCGGCGGGGCTCACCGAGGAAGATATGAGGCGATGGCATATCGAGTTCGAGAGGTTGTCGCCGGAGGCACACCAGGATTTTCTGGAGTCTCTGGGGATCGGAGAGGCGGAAGTTTCGGGAATCCGGCGGTGGTCGGCGCAGGCAAGGGGCCGCGTGAGCCCTAAGGGCGCGTCGCGCCAAGCGAACGACCTGACCCCGAGCCGGAGGGCGACGAAGCGTAGCTGACCAGCAGGCTGTTGAGGAGCGAGTCAGCCTGCGCGAGCGGAGCGTCCGACTTCGCCAAGGCTTCGTCGGGACCGCGCCGAAGCCCGAAGGGCGTAGGCGGGAGCCCGGCGCGCTTGCCGCGCCGCCAGCCTTCGCAGGGCTTCGGCTTGGCCTCGCCGAAGCCGTGGGGTAGGGAGGAAACTTGCCACGGCGAAGGCGGGAAGCCCGAAG
>JBOGJF010000156.1:0-4081 GCA_050747785.1 Vicinamibacteria bacterium | reverse complement strand
GCCACACCCTTCGCGGATTCGATAGCCACCGTTTCCAGGGACCCAAGGCGATGCTCTATCAACTGGAGTATCGTTGGGAGGCGCATCCCATTTGGGAGCTGGCGCTCTTTACCGATACCGGCACGGTGAGCGCCCCCGGCGGCGAGCTTCGTTTCTCGACACTGAATTGGGACTACGGTTTCGGGATGCGATTCAAGAACTTTCAGTCGGTGCTGATTCGCATGGACGTCGCGTGGAGCAAGGAGACCTGGCGCTTCTTCTTCCGGACGTCGTCATCGTTCTGAGAAGGGCCTGAGGATACGACCATGAGCTTGACGCGGAGCATGATGGTCATCCTGTTCGGTCTCATGGCATATCTTTTCCTACCGGGGCCCGCCCAGGCGCAGAAATTCTATCCCGACGATCCGATTCGCGAAGATCGCGATGATCTGCCCATCGACAAGCCGGGCGCCCTCGATCTCAGCGCTACCTACGACGTCATCGAGAACTCGTTCGTGAACAAGGTCGAGGGTCCGATTCCGCGGGCGATGAACGTGAACACGATCGGTGACGTGCCGGACTCGAGTTGGTTCACCAACCGGATCGGCGTCCGCCCGATGTCCATCGAGGAGCTGGTGCGCGGGCCGAACCAGGTGGGAGGCCCCGATCTCTCCGAGCCGGTGACCGTCATCTCGGCCAAGATCGGCGGCATCACGCCGGGGTTGGTCGTGCGCGATCGCCGCGGCAACGTTTACTACGTCAAGTTCGACCCGCGGGCTCACGCGAATCTGACAACGGCCGCGGACGTCAGCGGTACGCTCTTCTTCTACGCCATCGGTTATAGCGTGCCGGAGAACCACATTACGTACTTCCGTTTCGAGGACTTTACCATCGAGCCTGGAGCGGAAGTCACTCTACCCGGCGGAAGGAAAGCCTTGCTCGACCGGAACTACATCGCGTCCATATTGGAGGGCTCGGCACAGCGCGACGACGGCAGCATCCGTGCGGTGGCGAGCCTGGCGGTTCCTGGGGAACCCCTGGGTTCCTTCAAGTTCTACGGAACGCGCCCGGACGATCCCAATGATATCTTCCCGCACGAGCACCGGCGTGAGCTCCGCGGCTACCGGGTCTTTTGCGCCTGGCTCCACCACGACGACTCGCGCGCCGTCAACACGTTCGACGCGTTCTCGGAGACCGAAGACGGCCGGGGACACGTCCGTCACTATCTCATCGATTTTGGATCCATTCTGGGAAGCGGCTCGGACGTGCGGCGGAGCATCGCGCCCCAGGATCCCCGTGCCGGCAACGAGTATCTCTTCGAGATCCCGCCGATGTACAAGACCGCTTACACGTTCGGCATCTGGGAGCGGCCCTGGATGAACGTACTCTACACCTATCCTCAGTATCCCGAGATCGGCCGCATCGAATCGGATTTCTTCCAGCCCGACACGTGGAAGCCCGAGTACCCGAACGCGGCCTTCGACCGCATGCTTCCCGACGATGCCTTCTGGGCGGCAGAGATCGTGGCGAGTTTCTCGGACGAGGCCGTCCGGGCGATCGTCCACCAGGGAGATTATCGCGACCCGGAGGCGGAACGGTTTCTCGCCGATACGATCATCGTGCGCCGCGACAAGGTCGTGGCGCACTATTTCATGGGGCTCAACCCGCTCGATGCGTTCCGCGTTGTGGGATCGGACCTCGAGTTCAGGAACTTGGGGGAGGAGCGTGGCTTGGCTTCGACTCGCTCCTACGAGTATGAATGGTTCGTTTTCGATAACGACACGTCGGCTGTCACCCCTCTGACGGATGGCGCGTCAGCGCAACCGCACCTCGCGATCCCAGCGAGCAACGAGCCGTACCTCATGGTTCGCATCCGTACGCGAAGCGAGAGCGCTCCCAAGTGGGGCCTTGCCGTCGAGGTCTACCTGCGTCACGGCACCGAAGGAAGATCCCTCGTCGGCGTCGAACGGGAGGTCGAACCGATCAGTCCGTGATCTGAAGGGTCACCGTCGCTGAGCCTATCTCGTCACCGTCTTCCGTCACGGTGACCGTGACCTCCAAACGGCCGGTCGTCGAGGCAATGACGACGGCGTTCTGGGGATCGGTCTCCCGGTTCATCAGCGAGCCGCGGCCGTTCATGCTCCACTCGTATTCCAGCTCGCCACGCGCGTTGGCAACCTGGGCGGTGAGCCGAATCGACTCCCCCTCGCTTCCGGTCGTGTTCCCACTGATTGAGACCCGCCCGGTGTCCACGCTGCTCCGCGACGAAGGCGCCGGTGCCGGCTGCTTGGTGGAGACTCGGTCCAGCAGATCGTCACAGCCGACGGTGAGCAGAGCGATCGAAAGACTAAGAAGCGATATCGCTCGCATCGTTCCCTCCTCGTGGACGCCAGTTGGCGCGTGGATGATACGTTTGACGTTCGAGATCGGCAAGTCCGATCCACTCGCAACCCGTTTACGGAAGTCGAACTACGTCGTATGATGGAACATACTCTGGATTACCGGCGGGATCACATCGAGGGCCGCTGGGTGATCGAAACGCGGTACCAGCGTCGGCGATGGGCGGTCATTGTCGAGCCCGTTCCGGAGAGGGAGCAACTCGAGGTGGTTACCGTGGACGAGGTTTGGGAAGACTGACATGAGCCACGTCGATCTCGAATTGACCTATCGAGATGGTCTTCCTCGGCTGGGTTACTTGTACCTAAGTCACGACAGATGCACCACCGAGACCGCCAGTCGAGTTCCCGACCGAGCGAGTCCTTCGTCGCTGGTCACGAGCTGGAGGTGTTCACTTGCCGCAATTGCCAGATGCAGTGCGTCGAGGGTGCGCAGGGGTTTGCTGAACCGCCCGAGCCACTCTCTCGCGAGCTGATAGTGGCGCCGCTGCAGGGCCAGCCGAGTGTAGAGATTGCTCTCCAGGTGGGCCAGGAATTGGGAGGTGATGCGCTCGGCGTCGACACGAGACAGTTCTCGGACTCGGGTCTTGCGTGAAACTGCGGAAAACAGCTCGACCTCGGTGAGATCACTCAGCGCAGGGCGTGTTTGAGAGCGGATCAATTGCTCGGCTTTCGTGCTCAGGGGCTCGGGACAGTAGTAAGCTGCCAGCACGCTCGAATCGAGGTAGATCAAAACCGCTCGTCCCGACGTCCCCGTGTCACTTCTTCGCTCAAGGGCCTACCTTTGATTGTGATGGAGCGACGAAGGGTCTCGAGGCCGGGAAGTCGCTTTCCTCGCGCCCGAGGAGGCACCAGCCGAGCGACCTCCTTCCCCCGGCGCAGCAGCACGACTTCCTCTCCCGCCGCAACCTCATCGAGAAGGGCGCTCAGCTTCTCCCTCGCGTCTTTGACGTTGATCTTGCGCATGACCCTAGTGTACCTCCAAAGTGTACACTCACCGCAACTACCGGTCAAGGGCGGCCCGCGGTTCGGCGTGCCCACCGAACGAAGGCGCTCGCGTGTTTTGACCGGGCGCTGATGGCCGAGTCCCGTCAACCGGTCATCCGCCGACATCATGCGGAGCTCCTGTTCCAATTGGGCCGCTTGGAAGAAGCGGTGGCCTCGGGTCGGGAGCTTGTCGGGCTGACACCCGAAGACCCGATGGCCCAGCTAGGTCTAGGAACCTGCCTTGAGAAAGCCGAGCGGTACGAAGAAGCGCTGGGAGCATATGAAAGGGCGAGCGGGCTTGAACCGGAGAGTCTGGAGTTGAAGCTTCCCGCGCTGGTGTGCCTGCTTCGTCTAGGCCGAGATGGGGAGTTCAAGGAGCGGCTACGGCAGCTCATCCGAGACCATCCCGAGAAGGCGGAGCTGCGGGCGATGCTAGGGATGATGATGCAAACGGAGGAGAATCTGGATGAGGCGCTCCCTTTGTACCTGGAGGCCTATAACCTGGAGCCCGGGAGTCCGATTCTTGAAACGGTTGCCGACGTCTTTCTGAAGCCCGCGGAAAGTCCGAAACAGAAGAGGCGAAAGCGGAAGAAGAGCCGGAAGTAGCGCGAAGGTCAGGGAGCAGCCTTCGCGGCAAGACCCGCTTTCTCCTGCTCACTTGGGGGTGATATGTCGAACACCCCAGGCGAAGGGTTCCTCCTCGTTGGCGAGATCGTCAA
>JBOGJF010000155.1:0-1587 GCA_050747785.1 Vicinamibacteria bacterium | reverse complement strand
ACCGCCGGCCGCAGCGACGCCTGTCGAGCGGAGGCAGAGCATGCACACTAAGTTCGCATCCACGGTGGTTTGAGGCGTGCGATGCGTCGATAGACCGGACATGCGGGCACATGAGCGCCGGGTAGGTAGCCGGTGCTGAGAAGAAACTCTCCGGTAATCTCTCCTCCCGTAAACAGAAACGTCTTCTTGAATAGCTTGACCCATTCGGCCTTGCCTCGCGGGTGGTGCGCATCCAGCCACTTGGCAAAACTCCCATGAGCTTCGCGAATCTCGACAATGCGCCGCGCGTTCTCGATGACGGCGTTGATCTTCAGCCGGTTTCGAATGATGCCGGCGTCCCGGAGGAGACGCGCGCGCTCGCGGCGGCGGTAGATCGCGACCCGTTCTAGATCGAACCCGTCGAACGCGGCGCGAAAGGTATCTCGTTTCTTGAGAATCGTCAGCCACGAGAGTCCCGCCTGATTAATCTCGAGCGCCAGCCGTTCGAAGAGGGCGTCGTCTTTCCGAAGCGGGAAACCGTATTCGTTATCGTGGTAAGGGCCGTGGAACGGATGATCGCGAGCGACCGCGCAGTATCCGCTGAGGCGCTTTGTTCTTTGCGTTGCAGGCATGATCGCGTCGAAAGGCTATTTCTTGGCCATGGACTCGATCTTCCTCCACTGCCCATCGGTGACGGGCATGACCGAAAGACGAGGAAGCCTCACCAGGTCGAAGTTCCTGAATCCGGTGAGCGCCTTGATGGAGGCTAGCGTGACCGGTTGGGGTAGCGCTTTGACCGGCACCAGGTCCACGACGACCGAGCTCCCGTCCTTTTGCTTCGGATCCGGATACGCGTCGGAAGCGGCCCGTGCGATTCCCACCACGGCCTTTTCCTTCCCGGTGTGGTAATAGAATACCGAATCTCCCTTCTTGACCTGTCGCAAGTTCCTCTGGGCTACTGGGTTCCTGACTCCTTCCCACACCGTCTTTCCGTCCTTGCTGAAGTCGGAGAAGCTGTAGTGGGTCGGCTCTTCCTTGAACAACCACTTGTTGGCCATCGTCGAATCTCCTTTTCGAAGCTCCTGCTGTGGCTCGGGCCGCCTGGGGCGACGCTCGTCTCCCGCGGAATATAATGGGTTCCTCCATGCTGCGCGAGGGACTTCCCGACTACCTCCGGCCGGGCTTGAAATTGGTCCTGGTGGGGATCAACCCGGGCCTTCGGTCTGCCGAGGTCGGTCATCACTTCGCCGGCCCCAACAATCGTTTCTGGCGGCTCCTCCATGACTCGGGGCTCACGCCGCGTCGGTTGACCTATGACGAAGATGCGCGCTTGCTGGATCTGGGAATCGGTCTTACCAACATCGCCGCGCGCCCGACGCGATCGAGCTCGGACTTGGATCGGGAGGATTTCGATCGAGGCCGTCACGCGTTGGCCGCCAAGATCACCCGGTTCCGACCGACTTATGTAGGCTTCGTCGGGCTCACCGCGTATCGGGAGTTTCTGGGATCGCGTGCCCACGTGCACTGTGGATTCCAGGAGAACCTAATCGACGGTACAGAGGTCTTCGTGCTTCCGAATCCGAGTGGCCGAAACGCGCACTACTCGTA
>JBOGJF010000154.1:0-3365 GCA_050747785.1 Vicinamibacteria bacterium | reverse complement strand
CGAGAATACCCTGATACGGTGCGTACTCGGCCCAGCCCTCCGACCCGTCCCCCACACGTAGGTGGATGTTCCGGTAACCGAGCCCCTTAAGCGTGGCGCCCGCTCTCTCGGCGAGCGTGGGGAGAATCTCCACCGTGTAGACCTCTCGAGCCAGCTCGGCCAGGACGGCCGCCTGGTATCCGGAGCCGGTGCCGACTTCGAGCACGCGTTCGCCGCCCTGCAAGCCCAACGCCTCGGTCATCAGCGCCACGATATAAGGCTGGGAGATGGTCTGCCCCTCGCCGACGGGAAGCGGATGGTCGCCGTAGGCGAGGAACCACTGCGACTCCGGAACGAAAAGGTGTCGCTCGACCCTGCGCATGGCGGCCAGAACTCGTTCGTCCCGGATGCCCCGCCGGGCGATCTGTTCGTCGACCATCCGCAGGCGTTCGGCGGCCAGGTGCTCCGGAGTTGGCCGCCCCCCGTTCCTGCGATTCCCGGCGTTCTCTCCAGCCCCCTTGAACGGGCTTAGCAGGCTCAGCAAGCTGAACAGGCTGAAGAGGCTCAGCAGACCAGGGGCAAACACGGCCGACGAGCCCAGCCGCGTCAATAGGCCTTCGCAAAGTAAACGCGCCGCGCTCCCTCCTTGTTACACACCACGCACGCGCCATCCGGCTCGCTCTCCAGCGGAATCACGCGGATGGTCGCCGTGGTGTCCTCCTTGACTCGGTCCTCACAATCCTTGCTGCCGCACCAGGGTGCGATAATGAACCCCCGTTTGTCGCTCATGACGCGCTCGAGCTCCCGGTAGTCTTTCACCTCGGTCGTGTTCCGAGCCCGGAAGTCTCGCGCCTGCTCCAGTAGATCCTTCTGAATGGTCTCGAGAAGAGCCAGCACGCCCGTGGCCACCGAGTCCCAACCGATGGGCGCCTTGGCTCGGTTATCCCGCCGCACGGAAAGCACCTGCGAACGCTGAACATCCTTGGGACCAATCTCGAGGCGAAGCGGAACCCCTCTCATCTCCCAATCCGCGTACTTCCACCCGGGTGTGTATTCTTCTCGATCGTCGAGCCTCACGCGAACTCCGGCGTCGGAAAGCTTCCTCGTGATCTCGACCGCGTGAGGGAGGACGCTCTCCTTCCAGTCTCCAACCGAAATGGGAACGACCACCGCTTGATAGGGCGCGACGCGTGGCGGAAGGACGAGGCCCGAGTCATCTCCGTGAACCATGATGAGCGCGCCGATGAGGCGCGTGGTGACCCCCCAGGAGGTCTGCCAGGGATGTTTCACCGTCTGATCCTTGTCTTCGAATTGAATGCCGAACGCGCGGGCAAAGTGTTGACCTAGATTGTGCGACGTTCCCGCCTGGAGCGCCCGTCCGTCCGACATGAGCGCCTCGATGGCATACGTACGAAGCGCTCCTGCGAATTTCTCTTGCTCGGATTTCATGCCCGCGATCACCGGGATGGCCAGCTCGTTCTCGACGAGATCGACGTAGATGTCGAGGATGCGGAGCGTCTCCTCTTCCGCTTCCTCGGAGGTAGCATGGACGGTATGTCCTTCTTGCCACAGGAACTCCGCCGTTCTCAGGAAGGGACGCGTCACCTTCTCCCATCTCACGACGTTTCCCCATTGATTGATGAGGATCGGCAGATCTCGCCACGAGTGAACCCACTTGGCGTACATGCTCCCGACGATGGCCTCCGAAGTGGGGCGCACCGCGAGGGGCTCTTCTAGCTCCTCATCACCTCCGCGAGTGACCCAGGCCACTTGGGGGGCAAAACCCTCCACGTGCTCGGCTTCTTTTTCAAGGAGACTCTTGGGGATGAAGAGCGGGAAGTAGGCATTTTGGTGGCCACTGGCCTTGAGGCGTCGGTCGAGCGCCTCCTGTATGAACTCCCAGACGGCAAACCCGTAGGGACGGATGACCATGCATCCGCGGACCATCGAGTAGTCCGCCATCTCTGCCTTGCGGACGACATCTTGGTACCAGCGTGAGAAATCTTCCGACTTAGGCGTGATCTCCTTGACGAAAACCTGTTTCTCGGCCATCGCGGAAAGTCTAGCACAACTTACAGTTATTCGACTCGGCGGATAGGGAGCGCGGGCCGCGAGAATCTCGTCTACTGCTCTTAGCACGAGGAGGTGGGACATGAAAGTCGCGGTTCTTGTAGCTCTCATCTGTCTGATACCGGTTGTGTTGAAAGCCATCGAGCTCAACGGAGTGGCACAGAAGGAGCGGTCACGTAGGCTGAGGCTCACTTCTTCTCACGACGGCAAACTCATCCGCTCCTTCAATGATACGGACCTCGAGGCGTACCATCGCGTCGAGGAGTCTGAGACGCTACCCGGAGGCCCCCGGCAGCCCCCCCTCATCGCTTCGAGAGAACTCTCCCGTGAGCATGCGTTCTGGCGCAAGGAGAAAGTCCAGCACGATCGGGAACTCGCCCGACTCGACGCCCAGATTCGGCGGCTCGAGTGGCGCCTTTCGGAACGCAAGGCGCGCCGCCAGCCCGGCGAGCGTCTTCGGTGGGACGCGACGGAGCACGTCTTGGAAGAATCGATTGAGTCGCTTCGGGAGACAAGAGCGCTCCTCATTCAGGCATTTCACGAAAGGGCCCGCAAAGCGGGTGCCCTTCCCGGGTGGCTCCGATAGGGCGCCCCTTCGCGAATGTCCGCGCACGTTCAGCGCTGGTGAGATGAAGGGGGTTCCATTATCATGACCCGCTATGTCGGGCGCGAAAGCACAAGCTCTTCATCGATCGGGCGATCCCTATCCCGTGCTTCTCGGCAAAGGCCTTTTGAGAGAAGTCGGGCCGCGGCTGCGAAGACTGTGGGGTTCACGGCGCGTTGCGGTGATTACTCACCAGGGACTCGATCGCCTTTTCGGTCACGAGCTCCGTGCTTCTCTGTCGCGCGCGGGTTTCGATACCGCCTTTCTCTTCATGTCCGAAGGGGAACGGTTCAAGAACCTGGATACGGTCGAGCGCCTCTACGACGGCCTTCTTCGACACCGGATCGGGCGAGAGGACGGCCTGCTGGCGCTCGGAGGTGGAGTGGTGGGAGATACGGCCGGGTTCGTGGCCGCTACTTTTCTTCGCGGTGTCGACTACGTTCAACTGCCGACGACGCTCCTCGCTCAGATCGATAGCTCCTTGGGAGCGAAGGTCGGCGTCAACCTGGCCCGGGGGAAGAACCTCGTGGGCTCCATCTATCGGCCGGCCGCGGTATGGATGGACCCTGAGCTCCTGGCAACCCTCCCGCCGCGGGAGTTTCGCTCCGGGCTTTTCGAGATGCTCAAGTACGGTTTTCTAGGTTCGCCGTCCCTTTTTCGCGAAATGGAGCGGTCTCCTTCGTCTTTCAGACCAGGGACAAAGGCTCTCGAG
>JBOGJF010000153.1:0-3634 GCA_050747785.1 Vicinamibacteria bacterium | reverse complement strand
GGCCAGATCCTTCGCGGCGCGATCGACAGCCTGCTACTCCGAGACCGGCGCGTCGTCGTCATCGACTTCAAGACCGGCGGTCACCGGGCCGAGCACCGACTGCAGATCGAGCTCTATCTCGAGGCGGCGCGGGACCTCTTTCCGGCACATGACGTCGAGGGGGTCGTCTTCTACGCAAGGGGTGAGCCCCTCCGGATCGCCTCGGCTGCCGGGAACGCTGCGCAGCCCGGCTCTCAAATGGAGCTCTTCTAGACCACGAGTTCTCCAACCGAGGTCAATTGGGGGGCCGGGAAATCTGTGTTAGATTGATAGTTCAGCCACACAAGGACTTACGCCTACGCCCCGGACCCGTGTGCCCGGAGAAGACGCCGAAAACGTTCGAGCCTAGGACACATGGCCGAAAGAGTACGAAAGAAGAGCAGACGGCAAGCAAGGGGAGAGGAAGCCTCCAGGCCCGCGGGTTCAACGTCGAAGTCGGCTCCGAGAGGAGGAACGTGGCTTCAAAACGCTCTCACCGCCGGGCTGGTCATCCTTCCCGCCGCGGCCTATCTGAACGCGCTCGACAATCCTTTCGTGTACGACGACGGGGCCACGGTCGTGACGAATCCTTCCCTCCAGGATTCGTCCAATCTCGCCTATGTTCTCGTCTACGAGCGCTTCCGGCCGCTCGTCAATCTGTCCTACGCGCTGGATCATCGACTCTGGGGCTTGTGGCCCTTCGGTTACCACCTCACCAACCTCGTTCTCCACATCGTTAATGTGCTTTTGTTTTTCTCGGTCGTCCAGCATATGCAGCGGGACCGGGGAACGGGTGACTCTCACCCCGCGGGGTCGTGGAAAACCCTGGCGCTACCTGCGTTCGTCGCTGCCATCTTCGCGGTCCACCCCATGATGACCGAGGCGGTGGGCTATGTCAGTGGACGGGCCGAAGTCTTGTGCGCCACATTCTTCCTTGCCGCATGGCTTTGGCTTCGACGCGCCATCGTTCAAAACCGAAAGCTCTTGTTGATCCCGGCCCTGCTCACTTGGTGCCTCGCCCTCGCTTCCAAGGAAGTTGCGGTGATGTTGCCCGCGGTGGCGATTCTCTATGACTTTATCCTCTTGGAGCCCGAGCGGAGACGTGAATCGAAGCGCCTCTTCTGGCTCCACCTGCCGTTCCTGGCTCTCGTAGCGACGATGGGTGTCGCCCGCGCCTCCGCTTATCTCGGCAGCGAAGCCTCCTTCGAGCCCACCGCCTTCTTCCGCTACTTCTTGACCGAGCTCGTCGTCATCTGGCGCTACATCGGATTACTCCTGCTGCCGGTCCATCAATCGGTCGTCCACTCGGTACGCGAGATGACGCACGTCAGCACCGCGGTCTTTCTCGCTGGCGTCGGACTCATGGCCGTCGTCTGGCTGGCATGGCGGTTCCGCCGGAAATGGCCGCTCGCCGCGCTGGGGGCTTTCTGGTTCCTCCTGCTTCTTCTTCCCACGACCATCGTTCCCCTTCGCGAGCTGATGGCCGAGCACCGCGTCTACCTGGCGAGCTGTGGCTTCTTTCTGTTGGTGGGCGAGCTTCTGAACGGTGCAGCCCAATGGCTGAAATCCGCCGAACGCTCGGGAGACAGCACGCCCGCCACCGTCGCGGCCATGGCCATCGTCGGCGTACTCTGCGTCGCGACGATGGCACGGAATGCGGTCTGGGATGATCCCGTCTCTTTGTGGCGCGACGCGGCCACCAAGGCGCCGGACGTCAATGCACCGCACTACCAGCTCGGTAACGTTCTACGCGAGAATGGCGACTGTAATGAAGCGATCCCGCACTACCGCCGGGCGGTCGATCTCGTGCCCGAACACTGGAACGCCTGGAACAATCTCGGTATCTGCCTCGCGAGCCTCAAGCGCTACGACGAAGCGCGATGGACCTTCCAGAAAGCGATCGAGCTCCAGCCCACCTATGCCCGCGGGTACAACAATCTCGGAACGCTCGCGAAGAGCCAAGGTCTCTTCGCGGAAGCGCGGCAACACTTTCTACGAGCCCTCGAGCTCGATCCCGGCAACGAGATCGCCGCCCAGCAGCTGAACGCGCTCCCGGATATTTCTCCTGCTTCTTCTCAATCGGTTCAACCATGAGTCGGCCATGAGATCGTCACCTCCCCTGAGAGTCCTTCAAGTCATCCACGACTACCTGCCACGTCATCGAGCCGGCTCCGAAATCTACGCGCAGCAGTTGTCTCTGGAGCTCCAGGCGCAAGGCCTGCAAGTCATGGTTCTCTCAGTGGAGTACGATGCCTCGCGACCCCACGGTTCGCTGGTCTGGCGCTCTCACGAGGGCTTGCCGGTCGTAGAGCTCATCAACAATTGGCGCTTCTCATCCTTCGACGAGAGCTTCCGGGCATCTCGCGTGAATCAGCAGCTGGAGCACGTCCTGAGAGCTCTACAGCCGGATCTTCTTCACATCCATAGCCTGCTCAATCTGTCACTCGATCTTCCGACTATCGCGGCGTCTCTGGGGATCCGAAGCGTCGCCACGCTCCATGATTACACGCTGCTCTGTCCCTCCGGTGGGCAGCTCGTGCATCGCGAGGGACGAGAGATCTGCTGGCAGATCGACCCCGGCGAGTGTGCGCGCTGCTTTCCTCGCTCACCCTTCGCGACCCAAATGGCCCTCGGCGGACTCAACGGTAGCTCTCCCCGTATGCTTCGCCTCGGCGCTCGACTTCGTCGCTCGTTCCCACGTTTGTCGACAGGCTTCGGCCCCGCTGCGCTGCAGCGCGTGGCACCAGTCACCGTGTCTCCCGAGCAAATCAATCTGCGGCTGGATAGCGTGCGACGCGTGTTCGAGACCGTGGATCGCTTCGTTTCACCGTCGTCCGCACTCGCGGACTACTTTCACCGTTTCGGGCTTCCCGCCGAAAAGATCGAGATAGCCGACTACGGGTTCCGGCCACTCTCGAAGACCAAGAGAAGGTCGCCAACGGGACACCGCCTGCGAATCGGATTCGTGGGAACTCTCGTCTGGCACAAAGGCCTTCACGTCCTACTCGAAGCCATCCGTGGGCTGCCCCCGGACGCATACGAGGTTCTGGTGTTCGGGGACCCGAGCACGTTTCCCAACTATGTGAAGGATCTGGAAAAGACCGCCGAGGGCCTCCCCGTGCGTTTCAAGGGACCCTTTTCCGATCACGATCAGGTTTCGGACGTATACGACCAGATCGATCTGCTGGTCGTGCCGTCGCTATGGCCGGAGAACTCTCCTCTCGTGATCCACGAGGCGTTCATGGCCGGGGTGCCGGTTATCGGATCCCGGCTGGGAGGCATCGCCGATCTCGTGCGGCACGGTGAGTGCGGTCTCCTCTTCGATCCCGTGAAACCCAGCCATCTCACCGCCGCGCTTCGCTCAGTCGTGGACGAGCCCGGGATCCTGTCACGCTGGGCCCATGCCCTCCCTGCGGTACGAACCATGGAAGATGACGCCCGTCAGTGGTGCGAGACCTACCGCGCGGTGCTGGAGCGGGCGCGGATGCGCGATCGTCTGGAGACTTCGGCATGACCGCGCCCAAGGTCTCCATCGTCGTCCCCACCTACAACGGAGCGGCCACCTTGTCGGCTCTGCTCGAGGCCGTCGAAGGACAGCGAACCGACTTTGGCTATG
>JBOGJF010000152.1:0-3900 GCA_050747785.1 Vicinamibacteria bacterium | reverse complement strand
ACGTTGGATTGGGAGCCAAGGCTTAGCACGGTTACTTGCCAAAGCGTGCCGGATGGATCGGTTGGCGGCTGGATGAAGACTTCTAAGCGTTCCGCAGGCGTCAGTAGGAGCGGTTGAGCGAGCTCGGCCTCCCGGTCTTCTAACACTTGGAGTGAGACGCTAGCGTCCGCAAAACCGGGCTGTTTAGCGACGAGCAGGAAACGACCTGGAGGTGGATCCTTAATCTGGAAGAAGCCCCGGTCGTTCACGCTGGCCTCGAATAATTTTTCTCTGGATCCATTTTCGGCTCTCAGGACGACAGGGGACGCGTCGACCGTCCTGAGCTCGACGGTGCAGGATTCGGGATCGGGTAGGCCTTCGTGGGTTTGCACCCAACCCACCACCGAAGCCCCCCGCCGAAGGGGAATCGAACCAAGATCGAGCGTTCGATCTGCGGATACCTTCGCACCCCAAATGTATTGCGGAATGAATCCACGGCTGACGAGGCGAAGGTCGAACTCTCCGACTGGGATCCCGCAACTCCACACACCCGCTTCTATCGGACACAACACCTCACCGCTTGGCATCTCCTGGCTACTGCCCTGCGTGAGGGTCCTGGAAAACTTGACGCCGATTTCGCGCGGTAACTCCGGTTCGGCCCCGGTAGGGATTGAGCCCCGCAGGCGACCAGCCCTCCAAAGAGACAACCGTAACTCGGTAGAGTCCTGACCGTGGCCCGCAAGAACCTCCTGGGGGCCACCCCAATAACCTTGAGCCATTGCTGCGACGGTCCATAAGCCACGGCGCAGGCTCAGCTCTGCCCGACCCGGCACGTCGAGCCGAACGATTACTTTATCTTCGGTGAGAGGCGAGAAGTTGGGCGTAGCGATGACGAAGGCGGACAAGCCTTCATCCACTTTGGTGTCTCCCATAAGCTCTACTTCGACGATTACTTGGACCGGTTCCTGGCCCATCAATGGGGTCGCCAAGCATAGGAGCCCTAGCAACGCTGCGATTATCCTACCCGTACGGAGATACTGTCTTTCAGTGCACAATTTGATCCCCACCTTCTTCATGGACCGGCACCGGTTCGCTGTGGGAAAGGAGCGACGCACTGACGCGTAGTTAACCAGAGATGCAATTTCCGAACAGCTGACAAGGTTGCGCGCCCCCCTGTTGCTCTATGCAAATACAGCTTTTATCATGTTCCCAAGTGATGAAGCAACGCCACTTGCCACTAATGAGTATGCACTCCTTACAATTCCCACAGTCTGCTTCGACTGTCGCACTCGGCAGTGGAAGCGTCAGCGCGGCAAGGGCAGTCAGTAGTACTACAACTCTTAGACTCCTCATTTCTCCTCCTCGATGAGAAAGCGGTGAAGCTTTGATCTCGTTTAACTGCATTCCAACTATAGCCATTGTTGAGTACGAAGCAATAGAGTGAATTCCGTAACTGACCATGGAAAATTTATCTAGCCGAAAAGGGGCGAAAACGTGAGCAGCTGACCGCAGCGAGCCACTGGCTTTAGGACTTACGCCTTCGGAAACACGATCCGCAGAACTTGTCGGTGTAGAACCCAACGAGTTTTGGCAGAGCCAAAGGGCTTTTCGGCCGCTCGTGTTACTCTCGAAGCACGGCTGGCTGGCCACAAAGTGACACTCGTCACACCCTACCTAGTGTAGCGGGAGCTACGATTTGGTCGTCTTGCTTGGACATTAACAACGCGGGGGGTGTTGTGCCGAGTCCGGCACTGTGAGGCACCAGTGGAGTCCAAACTTATCACCCGGGTCCTGCTGGGTCTGGAGCACAGGTTGTATCGGGAAGCCGTGGCAGCGGTTCTTTCCGACGGTCAAGTCTTAATTTTCCTGTCAAATCTGTGCATGGTTCCCCGAGCTCGGGTTTTAGGCTGCTGATTCCTTCGGCGTCTTTACCGGGAGGACCTCCTTCCGCAGTTCCTCGAGTTGCCGGGTCGTGAACACATCCATCCTCACGCCGCGCCATTTGTTCGCGACGGCCAACAGGACAGCGTAGCTGAGTTTCATAGCGGCCTGCTCGGTGAAGAAGTGAGGAATGACCTTCGTCCGCCGCTTGTGTTCTCCGAAGGTGCGCTCCAGCAGGTTCGCCGTTCGAAGCCGCTTCTGGTGTGCCGGAGGAAGTCGCAGCGCCTGAAGACTGGCCTCGAGAGTTTCCTCCATGCACTTCATCGCACTCGGAAATCGTTGACGGTATCGAGCGATCACCTCCTTGCCCTTCTTCAGGCCCTGCGGGTAGCTCTGGGCATGGAAGGAGTCGAGGATGGCCGCCTTGAGCTCGGTTCGGACCTCTTTCGGAGCTTTCCCCAGGATGTTTTCGAGTCGATGCTTTTGGCAACGTTGCCTCAGGCTTCGAGGGAAGACTTCCTCCATCGCTTTCACCACGCCCGGATTCCCGTCCGTCACGATGAGCACCGGCTCTCTCAGTCCTCGAGCCACCATCTCCTGCAAGAATCCTTTCCAGTTCTCGTAGGATTCTCGATTGCCGACCCCGATATGAAGCAGAACCCTCGTCCCATCAACGCGATAGCCCGTGGCGACCAGGAGCGGTTCCTTCTTCTCCGCGCCCTGGTGGTAGCGCAAGTACGTCCCGTCGAGTTCCAGATAGAGGAGCTCTTCTTTCGAGAGATCCCGGCGCCGAAACGTCTCGAAATCCTCGGATAAACAGCGGGTCACCCGGCTCACCACCGACTTCGACACCCCCGTCCCGCTCAACACGTCGGCGAACGTCGCCTCGATGTCCCGCGTCGACATCCCATGGACGTACATCCGCGCAATCAACTCGTCCAGTTTCTCGGTCCGGCTCACGTACGCATCGAGAATCTTCGACTGAAACTCCGGATCTCCTTCTCGAACCTGCGGTACCTGCACCGTCACCGGACCCTCGCCGGTCAGAACACGACGCACCTCATACCCGTTGCGACGTCCCTTCTCCTTCGTCGTCTCCGGCGCGTTCTCGTAGTAGCCGCGACCCAACGCCTCCGTCACCTCTCGCTCCAGCGCGTACTGAAGCATCATCTGTGCTCCCGACCGAACGATCTCCGAGAGATTCATCTCCCCAAAAACCAGTCGCTCCTCGAACTGCTTGAGCAATCGCTGACTCGGTAGTACCTTTCCCATGATGTATGGTTCTCCTTTTCTGTCCCCATGACGGGGACGGTCTTTGAGATCGGGGAACCATACATCGTTTTTCTTTGACAGGGATCTTAAGACATCACCGTTTTGCTCTCGGGCTCTGATAGAGATACGTCGGTTTTGCAGGCTCTTCGAGCAGGGGCTAGAGCCTACGTATCACTCCAAAGCCAGGTCAACGACCTGCCCGACATCATCCGCCAAGTAGCCGGAGGCACCGTCTTTCTAAGTCGCGAGGCTTCCGCCGTCGTTGCCGCTGCCGTACGAGATCCACACTCAGGGCATGATGTCTTGACCGTACGGGAGCGGCAGGTGTTACAGTTGGTAGCGGAAGGGCACTCGACCAAACAGACTGCAGCAATTCTAGGCATCTCCGTCAAGACAGCCGCTTGCCATCGCGCAAGGTTGATGGAGAAGCTAGACATCCACGAGGTTGCGACTCTGACGCATTACGCGATCAGGGAGCGAATAATTTCTCTTTGATTTTAGGAAAGTGACCTGCCCCCCAAAAACTGTGACAAGCGGAAAGCAGTAGCGAGCTGAGATAATGGCCGGGAAGAGGAGCGGTCATGAAGAGAAAGCGATACACGGAGGAGCAGATCATCGGGATTCTGAAGGAGGCGGATGCGGACGGATAGGGAATTCTAACCATGGCGGAGACGACGGAGAGTGACAAGAGTGTCGAGAGACTCGTGATTTTCCGGGGGCGCGAGGTGGCGGCGGCGGGAAACGGTTGTGATCTGGTTGGCTCGTGCC
>JBOGJF010000151.1:0-4083 GCA_050747785.1 Vicinamibacteria bacterium | reverse complement strand
GCCGAATACGTTCGATAATAATTGCCCCGCACACAATGCGGATGGCACTTCGAATGGCGTGACGCTGGATGAGGTCACGGAGTACCTCCAAACGGTACCTCTCCTTCCGGGTCAGAAGAACTACATCGTCCATATGACGGACGGTGAAGACACCTGCGAGTGCTACGCTTACATGTATGACGACCCATCCACTGTCGCCAATGAGTCCTTGATTAATACGTACACCGATGCTACGGCGGGGACTCTGAGGCTGCGGGGCACCACCGGCACTTCGGCGCCGACCCATGCGTTCTCGACCATCAACAATGACCCCAAGACCAGTGACTTCGGGAACCGGCACGAGCTGGATGTCTCGGCTTACAATGCGGGGCTCAAGGCGCGGGTGGCTCACAACCGCGCCACCGCCGACAATAACGGAGACGGCATCAGCGACGGCGAGATCTTTGTCGTGGGCATCGTGAGATTCTCAGCGACTGCTCAGGTTGTCCGCGTCAACCATCTTGGATGGGAAGCATCGGCGCTCACGCGGCCTGCTTTCTTGGTGGACAGTACGGCCGAGCTCCGGCAAGCCCTCTTGGACGCATTCTCGCAGATCGACGGGCCCACGACTTCGGTGAGCTCGGGCTTGTCGGTGGTGGGGTCGGTCAAGGAAGTGATTGCTTCCCATACCAACACCACTCACGGCTACGTCGGCGACGACTTCCTCGCCGCCGGCGTTGGGGATACGGAAGTTCGAAAACTGAGGACGATGCACCGCAATAACGTCCTCTTCACGACCTCTTTCGAGCTACCAGGCTTTCGCGGCCGCCTCAAGGCCTATAACATCTACAACGTCGAGGCAGACGAGAGCCGCATCCCCGACTTCACGGAGATCTGGGACGCCGGCGATGAGCTTCAGACTCGCAACCTCAGCACCGACCCGCGCCGCATCTATTTCAACCGCGCGAACGGAACCGGCGGACAGCTCGGCACGACGATCGGAGCGACGACGCTCACCGCGACCGACTTGGGCGTGTCGGCCGGCTTCCTGAGCGACCTCGACCCCCTCGGTGTCGGAGCGAAGACCGCTACCGATGCCGTCGAGATCGTGGAAAAGGTCCTCCAGGGCTGGCGGCTGGTCATCCACCCGACCAATGGATTCTACACGTCGACCGCCCTAGGCGCGCCCTTGAACTTCTCGCAGTTCGAAACCGACGGCACGACGAAGAACTGGAAGCTTTGGGATGCTACCAACTCCGCGCCCGCGGTCGTGCTCAACCCGCCCCGCTCTCCCGACGCCGATCCGCCCACGCCGACCTTTGAATACTCCGACTTCTACGGAGACAACATCAACCGGATGACGACCGTTTTCCTGGGAACGAACGGCGGGATGATGCATGCCTTCCGGGCCGACAACGGCTACGAGATCTATGGCTACATTCCCCATGACCTGCTTCCCGACTTGAAGACCTTCGCGAGGACCCTGGTGACCGACAACAACGGAATCACCGGGCACCAGTATTTCATCGCCGCTTCGGCCACCGTTCAGGACGCTTACTTGCAGGACTCGCCGAATAGTGTTGCCGAATGGCGCACCGTGCTTGCCTTCGGGCGAGGAGCAGGAGGCAAATTCGTGACCGCCCTCGATGTGTCCGATGTGGGAGACTGGGACGGAGACGACGACTCCGCTATCCCCACCGGCTCTCAACAACCCGTCCTCCTCTTCACTGTCGGCAATAACGAGGACGGTGTTTCCGTGATCCGGTCGTCGGGCGTACTCACTTCGGTGAATAACAACGACTACGACGGATTCGGCGAGACCTGGTCTCTTCCGGTGATGGGAAGAGTTCATAACGGGACGGCCGAGGGGCAGTGGTTGCTCTTCATGGGCACCGGCTATGGCTGCCTGGGAACGGACGAGGGGCGCTATCTCTACGCCTTGGCACTCGAGGACGGGACGGTCTACAAGAAGCTCGGCCCGATCAATGACGTCGTGGACGGCGCTGCCGGAGACCCAGGCGTCGACCAGAATGGCACGCCCGCGACACCCACGCTCTTCAATCCCCACGAGTCGGGGATCAACGACGGGCGAGACTTCGTCACCCGCGTCTACATCGGTGACCTACAGGGCGTGATCCACAAGCTCGACGCGACGGCGGACGACCCGGACGATTGGGAGTTCGGTCCTTTCTTCGAAGTGACCGACGAAGCCGACGAGGACGAAGGCCAGGGGGATCACAACCAGCCCATCACGGTGCAGATCGAGGCGCTGAAGCTCGTGGGTGCCGACACCATCTACCTTTTCGTCGGGACGGGAGGCGACAATCGCGTCCAGCTCAGCGATCCGGAAAGCTTCAAGATGGTGGGTATCGTGGATACCGACAGCTCCGGCACCATTCCGGCCACCGACCCCGCGTTCCCCGGTGAGCTACTCACTCTCGAAGGCGGCACCGACAAGTTCTTCATCCATCTACCCGAGGGAGAGCGCGTGACAGTGCCGCCGGTGTTGGCGAGAAACACTTCCACCAACGGGGTCGTTTTCTTCGCGACCGTGCGGGAGGAGTATGACAGCGCGACTTGCGGCACGACTTTCTTCAGCACGCTGTTCGCCGCCGGGATCACGAAGGGGCTCGGCTCTTTCGACCTAGACCCCAGCACTGGGGGTGTTCAGGACCAGACGGATCTGGGCGAAGGCAAGGTGACCTCGCTCTTCCACCGCGACGAGCACCTCTACGTCAGCAAGAGCGGTGGAATCAACGCTGACGCCGAGACCCAGGTTCTCGGCAGCGACGAGTTCCCCGCACCCGGTATCGCGGCCGGCACCATCCAGATCCTGGTCGACGGGTTCCGAATGTCCCCCTTCTAGGCAACAACGAGGAATGCTGTCGGGGTCGAGACCCGGCCCCGACAGCATTCCACCCTCAGATCTCTCAACGCCGAAGGGCATTATCTCGAGCGGCGGCGCTCACGAGAGGAAGGATGCCGCTCCTTGTGATCCCTTCCTCACCAACACAAACCTTCTCCACGTCCATGGAAAAGTGAGGGGAAATCGCCTCAGACCACTTCGTCGAGACATGCTACGAAGAGTAACAACTATCTGACAGAAAAAAGGCAGCCCTCACACCAGTGAGTGACGATGTCCTGTTCTCGCACAGACTTCCACGGCACCGCCGCATGTCTTACGCGTTGGCGCGATGCTTGCACAGCTCTTGAGCGTCCCGACAAAAAACCTAGCGCAAGAGCTTCTGGAAGGGGGGAACGACTCTCCCCAGCCGCGGGGACTTGCCGATCGAGGAAACGTCAATGTTGAAGATAGCGTCAAGAATGGCCGCCTTCTTAGTCGTGGCGATAGTGATGCCTCTGAGCTGGAGCCAAAGCGGACAAACGGCTTCCACGTGTACGGTGGAACGAGGGATCGATCCTCTGGACGTTCTCAATCAGCAGACCATCCGCCACAACGTCTGGATCTCCCTCGACACCTCGGGATCCATGGATCGAGGAATCGAGTTCGATAACTCGCTGCCGACCCGAATCGACACCGCTCGGGACGTCATCAAAGAGCTGCTCGACCACCCCGACCTCGTCGACGGCTCGGGAAACCCCAAGTTCAATTGGGGCTTCGTGTTCTTCGACCAGGAGGGCCCGATTGACTTTGCCGACCCGGGATTCAACGGAGCAGCGGGAACCAATACCGCAGCCCCCCCGATTGGTCCCGAGGGTATCTATCAGGTCGGAAACGACGTTGCTGGTCAAACCTACATCTCGGAGTGGAAGTGCCCAACGGCGGCATCGATCGGTCATCCCCTGGGCGAGCCGCAGCATGACAATGATGGCGACGGATACCCCGAGAACCCCACTTGGTGTAAGGGAATGGACGCGACGCGCGTCGAGGCTCCGGAGTGTGGCGACCCGGATCCGCGGCCAGACATCAAGACTCTCGTCGACGCGATAGCCGACGGCATGGATTGTGATAACTTGCCGAATACGTTCGATAATAATTGCCCCGCACACAATGCGGATGGCACTTCGAATGGCGTGACGCTGGATGAGGTCACGGAGTACCTCCAAACGGTACCTCTCCTTCCGGGTCAGAAGAACTACATC
>JBOGJF010000150.1:0-11320 GCA_050747785.1 Vicinamibacteria bacterium | reverse complement strand
CCGAGAGCGAAGCATCCACGTGCCGGGGAGGCGCGATAGGCTTGTCGTTCTCCGGGGCGAGGCGGACCTCACCGCGATCGACGAGCTCCTTCAACACAGAGAAAGGCCGAGAGATGTTGGAATGGGTAGGCACGGCCCATTCTCTCCCACCTTCCGCCCCGGCTCAAATAGGCTCGGGAAAGTTTTGACCGGGCATTACGTTCCAGGTAGCATGAAAAGATGAGAGGCGCGGTCCGCCTAGTTGTTTTCTCCATGGCTGCCGCCACCTCGCCCGCGATGGCTCAAATGCCAGGCGAGGGTCCGACATACGTCTCAGTGGCCAACCTGACCGAGAGAGCCAATTTCTACAATGATCGTCTCGTTCGGGTCGTCGGCGATCTCGTCAATAGCGACTACGAAGACTCACGGAATAGGATTTATGTGCTGCGGGGGGACAGTGGGCTCGATCGCATTCGAGTCGGTATGGCGTCGGGCTCGATGCAAGAATTGCCGTTCCACGTGGGCCACAAAGTCGAGATCGTTGGAATGTTCTGGGACCTAAGCATCGTCACGAATAGTCGCCGGCTAAGGGATTTCCCCGGGGCGCTGCGCCGGGACGAGGTGTCCGGCGGGATCGAGGGTCAGTTTTTCATCGGGGTCTCCGAAGTGACGGCAATCGAAGAGGCGGGCGTGCCGGCGGAGGCTCCTACCGAGCCCCGCGAGGTCGTGCGGGCGGACCTACCCGATTCGGTGACGGTCGACCTCCGCGAGCTGGTGCGCAACCCGGAGCCATTCTACGACAAGCTCATCTCGGTCGTCGGCAAGTTCCGGGGCGACAACGTCTACAACGATCTGTCGATGCACACCAAGAAGACACCGCGCGATTTCATCATCAAAGTTGCCGACACGGCGATCTGGGTGACTGGGAAGCGGCCGGAGGGCGAGGGGTTCGAGCTGAACCCCGAGCGACGACGTGACACGGGAAGGTGGCTCAAGGTGACTGGCGTTCCCTGGACCGACGGCGGTGATGTGTACCTGCGTGCTCAGCTCATCGAGCTGGTCGACAAACCGGAGGACCCCGACCTGGAACCGCAAGCCGTGGAAGAGGAGGTCGCGGAGATCGAGGAGGGCGAGTCTCCTCCGGAGGTCATCTTTACTGTCCCGCTGAACGGCGAGAGGAGCCTAGCGCTCGATACCGAGTTTCGGATTCAGTTCTCGAAGGATATGAACCGCGCCAGTTTCGACCGCAACATCGACCTTCTCTACGGCGATGACGCCGGTGAAGGCAATCCGTTTCCCGACATGAAGGTCTCTTATGACGAGCCTTCTCGCAGTCTGGTCGTGACACCGGGCAAGAGACTGGAGCCGGGAAAGGAGATCCAGCTGATACTCTACAAAGGGATTCGAGACGACGGGGACCGTCCCCTGGTCGTGGACCCGGAAGCAGAGTCCGAAGTGCCGGCTGCGGCGATCATCTTGCGATTTGCCACCGCAGGTCCAGAGTAGTTGCTGCACGACAAACCAACGACGTAGTCTGGCAACCGGCGGTCGCGCAGGCTGACTCGTTCCTCATCAGCCTGCCAGTCCGCGTCCTTTCAGCGACCGAGAGTCCGATTCTTCTTCTTGTCCCGATACATCCGCTCGTCGGCAAGCTGGATGAGCTCCTCTTTGGTGTGGGCTTCGCTCGGGTATGTCGCCACGCCGATGCTGGCCCCCAGCCGTTCGTTGAGACCTTCGTCCCTCAAGAAGACATGGTGACAGATGATCTTGCGAATGCGCTCGCTCAGGCGTTTGGCGAGTGCCAGATCGGTGTCGGGAAGGATGACCACGAACTCGTCCCCGCCGTATCGAGCGGCGATGTCGGTCTCTCGCACCGCGGCGCGGAGCAGGAAGCCCACCGCGCGCAGCACCCGGCTTCCTCTCAGATGACCGTGGGTGTCGTTGATCTGCTTGAAGTTATCCAGGTCGATGAAGATAAGGGACAAGCGCGATCGGTGGCGGGCGACTAGCTTCAGCTCGCGATCCAGCGCCTGATGAAAGTAGCGAAAATTGAAGAGCGAGCTCACGTCATCGAGGATGGAGTTCTCTTTGGTTTGTTGGTAGAGCCTCACATTCTCGATGGCGACGGATATCTGTTTCGAGAGCTGACCCAGGAGTGGCAGATCCCGCTGCGAGTAAGTAAAAGGCCGACGACTACCCAAGCCAAACGTGCCGACCACCTTCCTTCGCGACTCGAGCGGCAGGATGATGTAAGAGCGTATGCCGTCCTCGTAGAAGATCTCGTCCTCGATGAACTGCTGGTGCTCACGGGTTTCCTCGTGAATGAAGGGCTGCTCGTTCAGAACGACCCAGCCTGGCCCGGTTCCCACGACCGGAATGATCGACTCCATCCCCCATCCGGAGTCCACTCTCGAGCCTGAGGCGAAGATGCGGAGGTAACTCCCCGATTCGTCCAGGATCGCGACCGAAAGACGATCGAAGTGAATCAGTTTTCCCATCTCCGCGGCGAAGGAGTCGAACACCTCCTCGATCTGGAGGCTACTGCTGATGATGCGCGCGATGTTGTTGAGCACCGTGATCTGCTTCGTTTGTGCCGCCGAGCGCTGGAACAAGAGCGCGTGCTCGGCCGCCATGCCGATCTGGTTTCCGATCGAGCTGAAGAAATCGAAGTCGAAAGTTGGAAAGAGTTGGCGCGTGCTGATGACGAGGTGCATGACGCCAAGGACTCGGTTCTTGGAGCGAAGGGGTATCGCGGCGACCGCTCCGACGTCCTTACGGTCCGCTAGGAGCTGAGCGAGGCGAGGGTCGCCGTCCAGACCGGCCAGCAAAACGGGTCGTCCCTTCAGGGCCTGCGACGCCATCGGGCACGCCGCCGAGGGAAGCTTCGTCTCCGAGGGGGCGGCGGCATCGCCCTGGTAGCTCAGGATCCGGAACGTATCGCTCTCCTCGAGCCAGAGGAGCATCTCCCCGTAGAGGCCGCCGCTTGCCTCCATCACCGCGGCGAGAGAATCAGAAAGGATCTCGGTGAGATCCAGAGAGTTGCTGATGGCGGAAGGGAGCGACTGAAGCATCGTGAGCTTCAGGTTCTGGAAGAGAACTTCCTGCTGGAGCTCGCGCTCCTTGCGGACGTCACGGAAGATGGCCTGCACGACGCGCCCGCCCCCATAGCCCAGGAGCGCGGCCTTGACCTCTACCGGAATGTGCTTCTGGTCCTTCGTCTCCAAGGGAAGGTCATCGTAGGCGTAGCTTCCGTGTTGCTTGATCTTCTCGAAGTGGTCGACCGTTTTTTCGCGCGCGCTCCGGGGATGGAGATCGTCGAGGCGCAGATCCAGGAGCTCCTCGCGGCTGTATCCGGATAGCTCTTCCGCGCGCCGGTTGGCGTCGACGACGGAGCGGGTCGCGATGTCGAAGAGGAAGTAGGCCTCCAGGCCTTCCTCGAAGCAGACGCGGTGGAGCCACTCCGGCGAGGCGGAGACTCCGGAGATACGCCGGGGCTTGCCGTCACCGATGGGACGAGGACCCTCCATGGACGAATCTTTCTCCATAGGTGCATCCGGGCGCACTCGACCCCTTCGGCACCCTGTTACGCCGGAGCTGCAATGGTCTAACCGCTTCCAAAACGGTAGGTTGGGGGCGTCTTAGAAGTTACGAAAGGATAACCGATGTGAGGTCGAGCCGTCAACAATTGCTCATGGAGGAAGCGTCGCGGCGGGCTTGGTTGTGCTAGAATTTATGCAGCTCAGCGAGTCACAATCGGAAGGGACCCTGACCCCAAACTCTTAGGAAAACGAGCCTTTGACGTACGAAATCGTCCAAGACATTCTGGATGCCCGCAAGCTCACCCAGGTGGTCGCGAGCGATAAGGACGGCGCGGTGGTAACGTTTGCCGGCATCGTTCGCGGCAATAACCGCGGCAAGAAAGTGCTCTTCCTTGAGTACGAGGCCTATCCGGATATGGCGGTCAAGATGATGAGGCGCATCGGCGACGAGATCCAGAAGACCTGGGGCTTGACGAGCGTTGCCATGCAGCATCGCGTCGGGCGGTTGAACGTGGGCGAGACCAGCATCCTCATCGTCGTCTCGGCGCCCCACCGCGACGACGCTTTTGCCGCCTGCCAGTACGCCATCAATCGTTTCAAGCGTATCGTGCCGATATGGAAGAAGGAAATCTTCGAAGACGGCGAGCTGTGGGTCGAGGGACCGGTCGAGACGGTCGAGGCGGCCAAGGAGTGAAAGTCCACTTGAGGTTGTTCGCTGGCGTTCGCGAGATCGCGGGCGAGGACGACATCGAGCTCGACGTCGACGAGGGTACTACCGCAGGTGGCCTTTGGGAAAGGCTTCTTACCGATCACCCCAAGCTCACCGCCTACACCGAGATCATCCAAGTCGCGGTCAATCAGGACCTCGTCGATCGCGGCGTCAAGCTCGAACCGGACGACGAAGTAGCCTTCCTACCGCCGGTGAGCGGCGGCTGAGTCGTCTCCCTTTTACTTCCCCTCGCGGCGTTTCAAACGCTGGACACGACGACGGAACGCGTCACGCCACCGTTCGCGAAAAGCGAGCGGGAGGCGCAAATCCTCCTCCAGCCGAGACATCGCTTCCTGGCAGTAGGCGAGGGCCCCGGCGACGTCCCGCTCCCGATGCTCGAGGTGCTTGGCAAGGTCCTCGAGAGCCTCGATGGCCTCCGGACCTTCCTCGGCGGCCAGCTCCTTACAGAGCGCGATGGAGCCCTCCCACTCCTCTCGGCGCTTCAGCTGGAGTGCGAGCCGCCGGAGGGACTGTCGGCGAGCCCGCCCCGTGAGACCGCTCTCGACGGCCCGGCTGTAGTGGCGGATGGAGCGATCGGTGAGAGCGGCTCGCTCGAAGAGTCGACCGAGACTGTAGTCATCCATGGGATGCTCGGGGCTCGCTTCTTCCTCCAACATCTCCGAGGCGCGCACGGTGAGTGCGGCCAGAGAGACGATGTCATAGCGATTGTGCGTGAAGACGCGGAAGACCCTGGACGCATCACGCGTGCGCAGATACTCGAAATAGAGACTCGGAATCAAATTGCTGGGAACATCCTCGTCGCGCCGAAGGTCGAGAAGCACGTACTCGAGATCCGTCAGACGGCAACTTTCGAGGCGAGCCTTCCACAGGCTCCTCGCCGGATGGAGGAGATCGAAGTGGGGGAGCTCGCCGAGCGGATAGCGCAGTCGAGAGAGCACCAATCTGGACTCGAGCAGCGGTATGTCGAACGCCTTGCCATTGAACGTGACCAGGCTCTCGAAACCGGATAGCATGCTCACCAGCTCGTGAAGCATGGACTCTTCCTCCGGGTAGTCCCGCATGAAGAGCTGGCGCACCACGAAATGGTTGTCTTCGAGGTAGCCGAGGCCGATGAGAAAGGCCGAGGTGCCGGAACCGCCGGCGAGTCCCGTCGTTTCTGTATCGAGGAAGACGGCACGGGAGAGATCGAGCTCCGGGCCTTCCGCGCCCCGAGCCAGCACCGAGAATGCGGAAGGTGGGACGACCTTGAGCCGGGAAAGGCTCATGCGGCCATGCCAGTGGTCGAGGGGGAAGCGCTGCTCCACTTGATAGAAGGCGCCTCTTTCGTTCTCGACGCGCCGCCCCTCGAGAACTTCGTCCAGCGATACCCGCCGGCCTGGCCGGTCTGACCAGGCAGGCAAGTTTGTCCGGCCATCGTCGTCGATGAGTCGCGTACTTCCGGCACGCGCGTTGCGCGCCGCGGTGGTCACCGCCAGCAGACGCTCTAGTCTTTCCTTGATGGAGAGAGCGTCTTCCTCGATAGCGTCCTGGCCCAGCACTTCGCGCTCCAGTCGATGGAGCGACTCGTGGTGGAAGCGGGTGGGTGGAGCGCCGGGAGACTTCAGTTGGCGGTCCAGTTTGTCCCGGGTGCGCATCGCCGAGGGTCAGTCGGACACGGGCCGATCGACCCGCTCAAGCCGCTCAAGCCGCTCAAGGATGGAGAGCGCCACCTCCTTGCCTTGAACGCCTACCTCGCCGACCGGACCGACACAGGATGGGCAACCGTCCTTACACGGGCAGCTCTCGATGAGGTGTTTGCTTTCCCGGATGAGCCGGCCATGGAGGCGATAGAGCGGCTCTGAAAAACCGATCCCGCCGGGGTAGTTGTCGTAGAGAAAGATGTTGGGCTCGTAGGCCGGTCCCATCTCCGCGGTCTCCTGTCGATGCCGCGTGGCTCCGCCCGGGCTCTTGAAGCCTTTCTCGACGGAAGCGACTCCCTGGGAGTTGTCACCGATCGCCACGCCAATATCCGACCGGTCACACATCAGGAACAGCATCGCCACGGTCTTGAGTGTATTCGCGAGGCCCACGACGCCGTCCCGTTTTTGCTCCGACGTCACTTCCAGGTTGGCCAGCACTTCTCGAGGGATGGTGAGCCAATAGGCGGTGGTGTGCATCTCCTGCTCCGGCATGGTGAGCTCTCCGGAGCCGACGTTCTCGAGCGTGTAGAACTTGATCTTCTTGAATCCCACGACCTGCGATACGACGTGGACCTCACCGTGCGAGCGAAAGGCCGCTCCCGTCGTGGTCGAGTCGAATCGGTCCAGGATGTTGACTTTGGTGTAGGTGATCGCGTCGGTGAAGTAATCGGTCTCGCATTGCCGCACCGTCGCGCGGCGCTCTGCGTAGTCGAACCGCTCCACATAGTATTGCTGTCCTTCCACGATGTAGATGGCCTTGTCGTGAAGCGTCGAGAAGGCGCTCGTGAAATCCACCTCCGCCACGATGCGGGGCTTGGCCGTTTCATCGACCACCACGAAGTTGTCCGAGCTCACCGATCGTAGGCTCACGGCGTCCGCGGGGTACGACTCGTTGGTCCAGTGCCAGCGGCCGCCCGAGTGATGGAGCAATCCATGCTCCGACAGGAATCCCAAGATTTCTCCAAGATTTTCTTTGCCGAAGCTCTCCCCGTCCTGGAAGGGGAGCTCGAAGGCCGCGCACTTCACGTGATCGACGAGAATGGAGACGTTGTCCGGGTTGACGAGCCCGTGCTCCGGCGAGCCGGAAAAGAAGTAGTCGGGATGGTTCACGACGAACTGGTTGATGGGGCTGCTGTTGGCGACCAGGATGGCCACCGAGGATCCGGTTCGGCGCCCGGAGCGGCCCGCCTGCTGCCAGGTCGACGCGATCGTGCCCGGATAGCCTGCCAGGATGGCGACGTCGAGGTTTCCGATATCGATGCCGAGCTCGAGCGCGTTGGTCGAGACCACGCCCAGCACACTTCCCTCGCGAAGCCCGCGCTCGATCTCGCGGCGTTTCTCGGGGAGATAGCCGCCGCGGTATCCGCGGATCACGTCGCGCGCGGTCACTTCCCGTTCCAGGGCATCCTTCAGATATGTCACCAAGACCTCGGTGTTGAGGCGGCTGGTGGCGAAGACAATCGTTTGCAGGCCGCGCCTCAGGAAGGAGAGAGCGAGCTGGCGTGCCTCGTGGATGTAGGACCGGCGGATGCCGAGCTCGCGGTTGACGACGGGGGGATTGTAGAAAAGGAAGTATTTCTCTCCTCTTGGCGCGCCGCTCTGATCGATGAGCGTGGCCGGTGCCTCGATGAGATTCTCGGTGAGCTCCTTGGGGTTGGCGATGGTTGCCGACGAGCAAATGAACTGCGGCTGGGATCCGTAAAAAGCGCAGATCCGCCGCAGGCGGCGAAGGATGTTGGTCAGGTGGCTCCCGAAGACACCGCGGTACGCGTGGATCTCGTCGATAACAATGTAGCGGAGATTCTCGAAGAGCTTCACCCACTTGGGATGGTGAGGCAGGATGCCGCTGTGCAACATGTCGGGGTTCGTCACCACGAGGTGGCCGCGCGAGCGAATCGCCTTGCGCGCATCCTGGGGAGTGTCCCCGTCGTAGGTGAACGTGCGGATGTCGACCCCCAGTTCTTCGATCATGGAGTGAAGCTCCGCTAGCTGGTCTTGAGAGAGCGCCTTGGTCGGAAAGAGATAGAGGGCCCGAGTCTCCGGGTGGCGCAAGACGGTGTCGAGCACCGGGAGGTTGTAGCAGAGCGTCTTTCCCGAGGCGGTAGGCGTCACCACGACCACGTTCTCGCCGCTCCGCACGCGCTCGAACGTCTCCCGCTGGTGAGAGTAGAGTCGATCGATTCCCCGCGCGCGCAAGACCTCCACTAAAGCGGGTGACAACTCAGATGGGTAGTCCTCGTAGCTTCCTGGCAGGGCCGGGTAGTGGCGGAATGCGGTAATACCCGGCAGACGAGACGTTTCAGCTTCGATCTCGGAGATGGCTTTCCTCAGGGCGAGCGTGCGGTCCGCGGGGGCGAGGATCTCCGCCATAGATGGCCTAGGATAGCCGAGTTTAGGCGAGCGCCCGCCCGAAAATCAACCACCCGACCCGGAAGCGGGCTGCCGTCATAATATACAGAGCCGCTTGAACTTGCGACCGAGAGACGTTAGAATATTTCGAACCTTTGTGGGATCCCTTCTAACTAGGCGATAGGTCTACCCGGTGGTACTGTTCAATTACTCTCTCAAAGAGCTCACCGCCAAGATCGTGTTCTATGGGCCTGGTCTCGGCGGCAAGACCACCAATCTCCATTACATTCACGAAGAGCTTCCCCTCCGTAACAAGGGTCGTCTGCTCTCGTTGGCGACAGAGACCGACCGGACGCTTTATTTCGACTTTCTCCCGGTGGAGGCGGGGATGTTCCGGGGCATCAAGACCCGCATTCAAATCTATACGGTCCCCGGCCAGGTCTTCTACAACGCGACCCGCCGCATGGTTCTCAAAGGCGCCGACGGTGTGGTTTTCGTCGCGGACTCGCAGCGCGCCATGTTGGAGCCCAACCTGGAGAGCCTGAGCAATCTCCGAGAGAACCTCCTCGCGCACGACCTGAGACTCGAGGAGATCCCCCTGGTCATGCAGTACAACAAGCGCGATCTCCCGGACGTGATGACCGTCGACGAGATGTGCGAGAGGATCAATACGCTCAACGTTCCTTTCTACGAGGCCGTTGCGACCGAGGGGGTTGGAGTCGAGGATACGCTGAAGGCGATTAGCAGTCTCGTCTTGCGCTCGGTTATGGACAAGTACGGGACCAAGCCGGGTGCCGGTCTCCCCGCCGAGGAGCCGGCGGTGGCGGTCGCGGGAGGAGGGGCGTTCACCAGCGAGCGCTGGTCGACCAAGGAGCCGAGCGATTCTTTCGCAGCCGCCGGAGGTTCGGGCGACTTAACCGACGGCGTCGATCCCGCCGAGTCGGATCCTTTCAGCGAGCTCACGAGCGAGGAGATCCCACAAGAGGATCGACGGCGCGACGTGACCAAACCCTCGTCCCGAACGCGCGCGCCGGGCAAATCGGACGAGATTTTCAGCGAGCTCGACATCGAGGAGGTGCTGGACGGCGCCCTTTCCAGCCCCGACGTCAAGGAAGTATCCCGAACGACCACGCCTCTCGGCAAGGTTTGGAAGAACAAGAAGAAAGACCCACGTCGGGGATCGGACACCCTCGAGGAGAACGAGATCGCCGCGCTCGTCGATAGCTTCGGATCCGGCGAGCCCCCGCTCAGCAACGTCATCACCGCGCCCGGGATACCCGAGAAGTCGGACGTCGGGTTCCACGAGCTGGATCTCGGGGGACAGGCATTCGTCGATCGGTCCCAACCGAGCGCCACGTCTCCGAGCATCGAGCTTCGGATCGATGCGCCGCCGGGCGCGGGAAAGCCGCAGCGCGTGGTGATTCCCCTCCGCCTCTCGATCGACCCGGACGCTACCGACGTCGAGTTCCACTTGACGTTGCACATTCGCGTGCAGAGAAGACGGGACTAAAACGACTTGAGAGGCACTGCCGGCCGTCTGGTTGCCGCCCAATTAGGTGGTTGCCACAACTGGACCGAGTCAGTCGGCTACCGGCGGGAAACCTTGAGGAGCGAGTATCCTTCCTGGCCGATGTAGAGCTCGAAGGCTTGTTCCGCGTTCGGCAACGTGAATACCGCATTTCCATAAACCGCTTCGACGAACGGTAGCCGGTCCCCGTACTCGTGTAACCACAACCAGAGCTGATCCGTCCCTCCGTTGAGCACGTAGTTGGAGCCCTCGCCCCCGTCCCCCATTCCGTGGCTCGAGACCCGCGTGACTTTGTGGGTAGCGTGAACGCCGAGGAGCGCCAGTCGTGGATCCCATTTCAGGATGTCGCCCCCGATTTCCCACATGTCGCCCTTGAGGAGATAATGCGCGGGCTCGCCTTCCTCTCCGTCCTCGAGCGGTGCGTATCGCAGCAGCATCGCGTAGTCTGGATTGTCCTTGATGCGCTCGCACTCGATGTAGGCGACAAGCGTCCGATCGGTGAAGATACTGTAGGTTCGGAGAGACGTGGCCAAGAAAGCGGCCGCCGCGGCCGAGGCGAGAAAGGCTACCGATAGGGTCAATGCGAAGAGACTTCGCAAGGGTTTGAGACTAGCTATCGTGCGGCGGCGGCTGAAGTCGATCAGCCAACCGAGCAACAACGCGAGAAAGCCAAGCCCGAAAACGGCGAGAACCATCGCCAGCAGTGCCAGCCGGCTGCCGATGGGCTGGAGGAGATCGTCCAGATTCACGCCACCATTGTAACTTACACGAAGAGCCGCCAGGGGTGTGGTTAATCACGGTCGCCGGGCGATATACTGCCGTCTGACCGCCGTTTGACGCCGTGAAGCATGCCGAAACAGAACGTACTCATCGTCGATGACGAGTCCGGCTCGCGGCGCGGGCTCGCCGAATTGGTCGCCAGTTGGGGCTATACGGCGGAGACCGCAGCGGACGGCGCGGAGGCCTTGGAGAAGGTGGCCAACTTTCGCCCACAGGTCGTCATTGCCGATCTCGTCATGCCGCGCATGGACGGCATGGAGCTCTTGCGCGCCCTCTCGGAAAGTCTTGGCTACTTGTCTTTCGTGATGCTCACTGCCAAGGGCACCATCGCGAGCGCGGTAGAAGCGATGAAACAAGGGGCCTTCGACTACCTCACCAAGCCCGTCGACACCGGACAGCTCAAGGCCGTGCTCGAGAGGGCCACCGGGCGTCCCGCGGTCCTGGAGGAAGTGGAACGGTACAAGAGCGCGGTGGAGTCGACGGGTCGTTTCGGCAAGATGGTAGGGAAGAGCGCCCCGATGTGTCGCCTCTATCAGCAGCTCATCCAGGCGGGACCCTCATCGGCATCGGTGTTACTGGTGGGCGAGTCCGGTACCGGCAAGGAGTTGGTTGCTCGCATGCTTCACGAGCTCTCGCCCAGAAACAAGGCCCCGTTCGTGGCGATCAACTGCTCGGCGATTCCGGAATCTCTCCTGGAAAGCGAGATCTTCGGACACGAAAAAGGGGCGTTCACGGG
>JBOGJF010000149.1:0-3785 GCA_050747785.1 Vicinamibacteria bacterium | reverse complement strand
CGATAGAGAAAGGCTGTTCGGATTTCTGAGACGACAGGGGTATGAGCTCTATTGTTTGTTTCGGGGACGGTGGCACGTTGTCCGGAACGCTGAGGACCATGAGCGCTGTAAACGTTCCTCAGACATGCTTGCCTTACGAGGTTGATGGAATGGCGCTCGATGTCCGGGAAACGCGGATGAACCAGACGTCATATGGCTTCTGTTTGTTCCCTAGCCAACCAGTCATGGGTGTGTCGAGACCCGTGCTCGCCAAGCTGCGGCGTTTGGCGTCGCGGTGCCTTGATGAACGTAGGCGGTACGTGGCGCGTAACGAAAGGCGCGCGATCGAGAAGATTCTTTCTTCTCCAGGTCAACCGCGGAACTATGACTCTGAGGTTGTGTTTCGGCAGCTACAGGCAGCATATAGTTCAAGGAACAACTATCGCTACGACTCTTATAGTACGTGGCGGCGTGGAGCGGAGCGCGCGGAAGACATTCTGCACAACAACGTCGAGCTTCGTGAGATCGGCCGGAATGTCCTGGAGGTTGGGTGTGGGGACGGCATGACCGGCCTTGCACTCTCCGGCTACGGGCATTGTGTCACGCTCCTCGACGCTGAAGACTGGAGGGATGACCGGGTCAAGCGTCTGCCTTTCGCAAAGGCCGACCTGTGCGGGCGGTTGCCCTTCAATTCGGAGTCTTTCGATCTGGTGTATTCCTTCAATACGCTCGAGCACGCTAGCGATCCAGCGGCGGCATTGGGAGAGCTGAGGAGAGTCTGCAAGAAGGGCGGGCTCGTCTTCTCGGACTTTGGTCCCTTGTACTGGAGTCCGTGGGGGCTGCACGCGTACAGGTCACTGCACATGCCGTATCCGCAGTACTTGTTCTCGGATTCCTTTATCGAGAACAAGCTAGCCGAGCTGGGTATATTCGACCTCGGGAAGAAAAGGACGGAGCTTCAGCCGCTGAACAAGTGGCGTGTGCACGAATTTAGGCGGCTTTGGGGTGATAGTGGGTACGACGTCATCACATTGATGGAGTCCAAGGAGCGGGAACATTTGGGCGTGATCAAGGCCTTCTCGAGAGCATTTAGCGGTAGGGGCCTCACTTTCGATGATGTCGCGACGAAGAACATCCGCGTCGTGCTGCGACGCGTGTAAGAGAGAGTTGCATGCATCGCGTGGCTGGGTAACTGCAAATGTCTGAAAAACGTCCACTGATATCGGTTCTGATGAGTGTCTTCAACGGCGAGCCGTACCTCGGTGACGCGATGGAAAGCATTCTAAATCAGACATTTAGCGACTTCGAGTTCGTCATCATCGACGACGGCTCGACGGATGGAACTGCCGATGTGATACATAGCTTCGACGATCCCCGCATCGTGCTCATCAAGAACCAAGAGAATCTGGGTTTGGCTCGCTCTCTGAACCGTGGTTTGAGGGCTGCTCGAGGAAATCTCGTCGCGCGACAGGATTCGGATGATGTGTCTCTACCCAGACGGTTGGATATCGAGGCGCGATTCTTGCAAACACACGAGGAAACGCTCCTCGTCTCCAGCAACATCGAGTACATGGGTCATGATGGTCGCAGGCTGGGGCAGTCGGATCGAGCTTGCGTTTCAGAACTGGTGCCCTGGTTCCTGCTATTCTACAACCATCTCGCGGGTCACAGCCAAGTGATGTTTCGTCGACAGGAGGTAGTGGATTTGGGTGGTTACTCGGAGTCGACGAGGTTCAGCCAGGATTACGAGCTCTGGCAAAGAATCGCGCGGGTGGGAAAGATTGCGATCTTGTCGGAGGTGCTTGTCCGCTGGCGTATGCACGAGAGCGGCATCTCGACGCGAGCGAAACGTGAGCAAGAGGAGTTCAGTCTCAGGAATTCCCAGCGATCGCTCGAGGGACTGGTGGGTCACGACGTGACGCTCCCACAAGTGAGAAGGTTGCGAGGTTTTTGGTTGGGTACCTTCCCGGACGGCGAGGAGTTGGGAGAGGTCAACGAATTGCTCAGGGAGGTATACAAGGCATTCGTCCGCGTGCAGAGTGTGCAGCATCGCGCCCCGTGGCCGTTTCGCTCTAGCATACGCAAGCGAATAGCTCGACAGTTCGTGTGTTGGAGATACGGATTCGATCGTCGTCAGCTTGGCTTGAAGGTTAGGGCTTCTGCTTATGCGACCGCATGGCATCCGGGCAGCGTCATGGCGGCAGCTCGAAGAACTTTGGAAGGGGGGCGCCTTGCCTAGAGTGAGCATCCTCATGTCCGTGTACAACGGCGAGGAGTTCGTATCCAAGGCGATGGAAAGCATCCTGTCCCAGACATTCGAGGATTTCGAGCTGATTGTTGTGGACGATGGATCGCGGGACGGAACCGCGAAAGCTCTGGACGAATACCGAGACGACCGCATTGTTCGAATCGATCACGAGCAAAACCAAGGTCTTGCGGCTTCACTTAATCATGGGTTGCGAAAGGCCCGCGGAGAGTTTATAGCGCGTCAAGACGCGGACGACATCTCGATGCCGAACAGACTGCAAGAAGAGGTCGCCCTTCTGTCGAGAGAAACGGGCACGGTGATCGTTGGCTCGACCTGTGAAGAAATCGACGAGTTTGGGAACGTTGTTCGTATGTGGCGCTATCCACTGAACGACATAGACATACGGTGGCACACTCTCTTTCATTGTTCTTTTGTCCACAGCTCCGTCATGTTCCGCGCTTCGGTGCTTCAAGCCAATGCCCTGAGCTACGACGAGAATGAGGTCTATGCGCAAGACTACGAGCTCTGGTCTCGGTTCCTCGCCTACGGAAGCGCTTTCAACATTCGCGAGCCGTTAGTCAGATACCGAACCCACTGCCGCCAAATCAGCCAGCGATCATTGGGCGCGCAAAGCGAGAGCCGGGATCGCATCAGCCGAACCAATTTGGAGAAACGCGGGATGGCGGAGGGTGTTTCAGACGAGGACCTTGGCGTTCTCAGAAAATGGGTCATGCGGGGACCACGTCTGACAGACGCACGCGAGATGCGTCTAGCACGGCTCTTGCTGCGTATTCTGGTCCAGTTTTCGCGCTGTAGTGACGTGGACCCCATTGCTGCGAAGGAACTGCGTCGCGCGTGGGTGGAGCGACTCCTGGACGCTGCCTCGGCCCGTCAAACGCCGGCGTTGGTCACTTCGGGATTATTGAGTGACGTTCTTTGGCGCGACTGCGTTTCTGTCCTGGCCCATGGCTCGACGAGGGCCGCCCGCAGAGTTCGGCGCACTTTTTCTCGCCGAAGAGGTCTAGCCGATAACTGATTAATTTAGTGGCATTTATGGACACAACACGAGCTCGAGCTGAGACGGGAAGAGTGGGCCGCGCGTGGGAGGCCAGTGCGAACCTTAGCGTTCTCATCTCCACTTGGAACCGATCGCAAAGTTTATCCCAGACATTACAATCGATCTCACGCTGCACCATCCCCGCCGGGCTCCGATGGGAGCTTGTTCTGGTGAACAACAATTGCACCGACGACACGGATAAAGTTGCCAAGGCATTCTCTGAATTCTTGCCGATTGTCTACGTCAAGGAGCCGATTCAAGGACTAAGTCGCGCAAAGAATACAGGGCTAGCGGCCGCTTCCGGCGAGCTCATCCTATTCACCGATGATGATGTCGAGCCTTGCGAGGACTGGATTGCACTGTACTGGACGAGCTATCGCGCCACTCCGTCGGGTTACTATTTTGGCGGACCGGTTGTGAGTCGGTTCGAACTCCGGCCGCCCGATCCGGAGTTACTCGAGGTTGCGCCGCCCGAGGTGCGAGGCTTCGAATGGGGTAGCG
>JBOGJF010000148.1:0-4004 GCA_050747785.1 Vicinamibacteria bacterium | reverse complement strand
AAGGTGCGCAGCTATCCCTTCTACAGCATTTTCGACGACGTCAACCTCGGAATACAGGAGGGCCGCGTCGTCCTAGAGGGTCGGGTCACGATGCCCTTCAAATCGGACGAGATCGAAGAGAGGGTTTCCAAGGTCTTGGGCGTGCAGAGCGTCGAGAACAACATCAAGACGCTCTCGGTCAGCATCCACGATCGGAGACTACGAGCGTCACTCGCTCGGCGGATCTATGGGGACCCGCTCTTTGTCACGTACGCGTTTCGTGCTCAGCCCCCCATTCACATCGTTGTCGAAGGAGGCCGCGTCGTGCTGACCGGAGCGGTCCGCTCCAAGGTCGAGAGGGTCGTGGCAGAGCACATCGCTCGCGCGACGTTCGGCGTCTTCGACGTCGACAATCGTTTGGCCATAGCAAGCTGACTGAAGAAAACAAGCTCGAACTGGGGAGTGCCGCACGGCACTCCCTTTTTTTATTGACGGCCGAATCCGGCGCGTTCGCGAGCGCGGTCCAGAGCAAGCGCGAGGCGTAGGTCATTCGGCCTCAGGGCGAGAGCCGCTTCCAGGTGGGAAACGGCCTTCGCGGCATCCCCGAGCTCGAGCCAGGCGCATCCCAACAGGACGAGAACGTCGGGCTCACCGGCGTAGTGGGGCGCGATCGGTTGGAGGAAGGCGACGACCTCCGCGTATCTCTCCTCCGCGTACAGCAAGAGCGCGAGCCTCAAATGAATCTCGAGATCCCGAGGTCTGAGCTGCGAAGCCGCGCGTAGCTCGCGGATAGCGTTCTCCTCATCACCGATGCGCGCGAAGAGGAGCCCGCGCTGGAGACGAATCCGTCCGTCCCCCGCGACCGGCGACTCCCTCGAAAGGACACGAACGGAGGGAGGCGTGGCCGCCCGGTCGACGGTCAGGCGAGACTCGCGTCTCTCGCCCGGTAGGGCAACTTGCAGCACGTAGTCTCCGTCGGGCAAGGTCTCCAAAGGCACGGTCTGCTCGAGACCGAAGACTCCGGTTGGCCCGGCCGGGCC
Source organism: Vicinamibacteria bacterium (assembly GCA_050747785.1). GTDB lineage: Bacteria > Acidobacteriota > Vicinamibacteria > Marinacidobacterales > DATDRI01 > CBDANW01. The sequence goes on along the minus strand of JBOGJF010000148.1, from coordinate 2,985 downwards.
CGGGCCCACGTCGGTCCTCTCCCTCCAAACAACCTTGCCGTTCTCTGACGCGGTCAGACTCCAATCAACGGTCGTTCCTTCGGGAATGCTGGAGAGCTGGAGGTAGGCCAGGGCCTTCGTCGCCGGGAAGACGGCGCCCAGGCTGGGGTTGAGGATGAATCCGCCCACCTGGAACGGCAAACGATCGACGAACTGCCCTCCTTCCCATGGCTCGCGCGAACGCGCTAACAGAATGGGAGAAACTCTCGCCGAGCCGCCCGACTCGACCAACAAGCCGGGTACGTCCGCCGCAATGGAGGTTTGGTCGCGCGTGCCTGCCGGCATGCTCAGCAGCGTGAAATCGAGCACGTAACGCCCGGTCGGGAGTATCAAACGCCCTTGGAAGCTGAACGCTTGGCCTTCCAAGGAGCTTCTTTCTTCTGCGCTCAGGTCCAGATCAAGCCAGTCTTCGATCGCATCCACCTGCCGTCTTTGTTCATCCATCATGCGACAGGCGATCCCGAAGCTCGCTCGAAACCGAGCTCCCTCCTCGCGCCAGGTGACGTTGGAGGACGGAACCTCGATGGCGTAGTGAACCTGGGGGACACCCGTCCGGTCATAGAGGACCGCACCGGTCGACGCCACGCCTAGCTGGCGAAAACTCGTGCCAGCACGAACACGCGGATCGGGCCCCCGGAACCGATCCGCCATATCCGCGTAGCCACGGATATTGACTAATAGCGACGCGCCGGGAAAGGGCGACGTGTCGTCGGTATCCCCCGGCACAAGGCTACGAGCCGCTTGCGCGAGCTCGATGTCCACCCTCAGGAGCGCGTCGTAGGCTGCCTGCTCGTCGAGAAGAAACCGGCCCGGCTCCCGATCCGGCACCAGCGACGCGATGCCGTCGGTGACCGGGCTCCACAAGCGGTAGTCCCCCTGGCCACCCTCCCGGAAATAAATGAGATAGAACGACTCGGGAAGAAACGCCTCGGTGTGCCCGACATAGTGCCAGAGCTCGAGTGGGAACAAACGGTCGGCGCTATGGGAGAAGTCCTCCCGGCTTTGCGGCGGCCCGAGTAGCTGATAGGCGTGCCCTCGCTCGGTGAATCGCCCGCGCCTCGTTTCGAGAAGCGTAAACAAGCGATCGGCCTCATCGAGACGCGCGTCATGCTGTTCACGGAACTCGTTTCGGAAGGTGCCCGGCGTCGGGTCGCGCCGGTCCCAAAAAGTCAGGACGAAACGGTCGCGCGCTTCGTCGCTGGCGAGCTCGAGGAACGAAGCCCTTTCACGCTGGCTCAGGAGGAAATGAGCTTCCTCCTCGAGCCAGTGTCGGTGACGCTCCGCCAGCGGAGTGGATTGTGCTAGGGCCAACGCCACGAGCACGGTGAGCACGAGGGAAGAATAGCAAAGGAGGGCACAGGATGTGGGAATCGGAGTCACCCACGCGGGGTTCACGCGCCACCTGGGGAGACGGTCCAACTCCGTTTGATTCGGCGAAAGTCTCGGGGATTTCCGAGCCGAGGACCTTAGGCCTTCAGAAACGAGACCCAGCTACCAAAGGTTTCCTGGCTCAAAAAGGCGGCTGCATTCCGGCCGTTACTTCCCCCGTTGGTTCGCGCGTTGCCGTTCACGGTTGACCGGTTCGTGTTGGCGCTCGCCACCCAGCGCCGCAGGGCGACTCGCGGGTTCGAAACCCCTGCGATGAGATCGCTGTCGTAGTTCCAACGGAAGGTCTTGATCTCCTCGAGCAAGTCGAGGTCCGGAAAATCGGCGAGAAGCTCGGCGACGAAGAGTTTGTCCAACCCGGGGTCGAAGGGGTAGCTCGGAATCCGGTACTCGAGATATTCCAGGCTCTCGGCCAAGACGGAATCTTTGTGGGAACGCCTCTGAGGACTCAGAATGCCGCCTGGCGACATCAGGGGATCGAGCGGGCCCGCAAACAGCACGCCGTTCAGCGCGAGGCCGTGTCCTCCCTGGCGCGCGCCGACTGCGCCCCGTCCCCAAACGACGCGCGCTTCCGTGTCGAAACACACCTGCGGGTAGAAGCAGATTCGGATTCGGACTTCCTCGCCGGAAGGAAGCAACCGGTCGGCAACGATGCCCGCCCCGCTATCCGAGATATCGTTTACGAGCCCGTAGGCCGGCTGGGACTCGTCGCCCTGCACCGTCAGCACCAGCAGGCGCCTGGGCATGAGACGCCGCAGCGCCCGCTGTTCTCGACAGCGGAGAGGCGCTTTCATGATCCGCGCAGCCCCGCTGCGCCACTGAAAATCCACTCTCGGAGCGTGGCGCGCGGATTCGCCATGCGCGTCACCGGCTCTCGATGGGAGCACCAGCGAAAGGTTTTCACCTCTTCCAGGACGTCGAGGTTCGGAAAACTGGTCATGAGCTCCGTGATGAGCGCACCATCCAGGTGACGGTCGAAAGGATAGTTGGGAACCTGGTGCTCCAGGTAGTCGAGAGCACTTCCGGTCGCCTCGCCGGCCTTTCCTCCGTCGCCGCAGATTCTCGACACGTATTGTTCCAGGTAAGGCTCGAGCTCCCTCCGAATCTCCTCGATGCCGTTCTCGTAGTCCATGCCTTTGCCGGTAAACGCGTGGTCGGAGATCAACAGTTCGATGTCCGGATCGATGAGAATATAAGCGAGCTCTTCCTCTTCGGGTGGGTAGTTCTCCAAGAATCCCGATTGCAACGCATCGGCGAGAAAGAGTCGTCTCCTCAGGGCATCGCGGTGTGACGGCAACAAATCCGAGAACAATATCCCTTGCAGACTTCCGACTATCTCCGAGTGTGGATCCAATCCGTCCGCGCTCCACACGATTCGGGCCTGCGTGTCGAGGAGCCCGTCGCGCCCCTCGCTGAGCACAACTCTAACCGTCGCCCCGCGGGCGAGCCCGCGATCGGTGATTAGGAATGCGCCAGATTCGGAGATGTTGGAGACGGTGCCGCGTGAAACCGACAGGTCACCGTCGAAAACGTGTGCGGACATGGACCGCGCTGGTACGA
>JBOGJF010000147.1:0-2086 GCA_050747785.1 Vicinamibacteria bacterium | reverse complement strand
GCACTCTGCGGCCCTGGGGCTCAAAGTGTTACAGGAGAGCGGAAACCTTCCAATCCCACGTGGGTTCAGCGAGTTCATCGGGATGACCACACATGTGTACTCATCGTGGTTCAGTCCCGTGCTGCTCCTTTGTGGAGGGCTTGCCGTCATGAGTTATCCAGTCTGTCTCGTTTGGAGCAATTACCGGTCGCCTTCCGACCCAGACCTGAGTCGCCTCCGGCAACCCGTCCTGATCGGGGCGTTCATCTCGATCCTCGTCATTCCGACCGCCCTGGCCTGGCTCGGCCTGGGTACGGCCGCTCGTTGGCATCTCGAGTATCTGTACGTCATCGTACTCATCGTGGCCGGCGTCTCGGTGATTCGCGCACGGCTGGCCCGAAGTCTCATCACGGCAGGCATCCTCCTGGCCGCCAGTATCCAGGTGCTTGCCTGGGTTGTTCCAGTGGGGCACTGGGGTCGTTTCTTTGTCGCGGCGGCTTCGGGGTTTCTCCCCAGGCCGAGCTCCGTGGACGTTGGAGCGAAGACTGTCGCGCAGCGAATCGCCGCCCACGACGAGACCAGGGTCCGTGCGGACGACCGCCGCCTCGTGCTTTTCTTAACCCATGAGCACCGTGGTATGCACAGCAGCGCCGTGCAGCACTATCTCGATCCCGCGGCAGCTCGGTTTTTTACAAAGGTGGCGATGTTCTTCGACCGTCCGATCGACCTGCGAAACTATTTCGACGCCCGCTATTTGGTGGTTGCGTCGCCGCAGGAGAGCTTGGTGAGAATCGGCGCGCCGCGCGAGAGTGATCGGGAGCTTCGCCGGAATCTTGCCCTTTGGGAGCAGATGCCCGAGTCCTATCGAAGCGAGCTCGACCGCGTGGCCGACGTCAGAGGCCGGTACGGACGGTACACCATTTTCTTTGTCCGGCCGACGGTCAGACAGGAAGCCATCATTCGCGACCTCGTCAACGCAGCCAAGAAGGCAGACCCACGGCCGTACGCGGAACTGCAGTTGGACGCCCAGGCGCTCGTCTTCGCGTCTCGCGTACCCGGTGCCGATTCGCGCAAGGCCACGATGCAAGGCACCGCCCGCGAGATTCTCGACCGTCGCCGGGTGCTCGCCGAGCCGCTGTCTGCACTCAACGCGGCGGAGCTCGAGCGGTTTATCGCGGACGTGAGGGTCATTGCCGGCTCTCCGTAGGGCCCGCTTGAATCCGAAGAGGATGCGTGAGGAGCTGTGGCGACGAAACGTTCATGATTACTCCGAGTGACGACGGCCGCGGTGGTAAGGCGCCCCGGAAGCAGGAGTGTTCGTGTCCTGTCTGTGATTCGGCGACGTATGAAGTCCTGTACGAGCCATGGGTGGATGAGCAAGATCCGGCCAAGCTCTACAACGCCGCGTCGGGCATCGCGGGCACCCAGCGTCTCGTGCGGTGTCGGCCCTGCGGGATGATCTACGAAAACCCGCGCTATCCTGCGGAAACGATCCTCCGCGGCTACACGATGGCCGACGATGCCGGACACGACAGCCAATATTCGATGCGCGTCTTGAGCTTCTACCGGGCATTGCGGAAGATGACGCGCCGGCTTCCCCCGCCGGGAGCGCGTGTCCTGGACATCGGAACCGCCGGTGGCGCCTTTCTGGATGCAGCGCAACGATACGGGTACACCGCCTTGGGGATGGAGCCATCGCGCTACTTAGTCGAAAAAGCCCGGTCCCGCGGCTTGAACGTCGAGCAGGGCACGATCGAGAATCACTCGTTCTCCGGAGGTAGCTTCGATATGGTGACACTGTGGGACGTGATCGAACATCTGCCCGATCCGAAGGCCGCGCTGAGTGAAGTCCGAAAGCTCCTCGCTCCCCGGGGCATTCTGCTTCTCAACGTCCCTGATATCGGGACGTGGCAGGCCAAGCTGGCGGGTCGGCGATTCTGGTGGATCCTGTCGATCCATCTACATCACTTCTCCACCGACTCCTTGCAGGAGATCTGCCGCCGCACCGGTTTTCATTTGTTTCACTTCCAGCGGTACTGGCAGACGCTCGAATTCGGCTATCTCGAGGCGATGGCGGTGCATTACCGCATTCCCATGGCTCGTCTCG
>JBOGJF010000146.1:0-3895 GCA_050747785.1 Vicinamibacteria bacterium | reverse complement strand
GGAGAATCCCATGAACGCTTCTTCCAACTGCTCACCGCGCATGCTCTTGACTGGGTACCGCCAGAGACTTTCAACCTTGCCGATGATACTCATGCCGCCAACCCCTTGGTAAGAATGCGGATGCCCGATCACGACCAGGGCCCTCCATTTTCACGAACGGTCGCTTTCCATCTCCGAGAAGTCGGAGAATACCATCTCCGAAGCCACAACGGGAACCACCGCCCTGGCCGCTCTCTACTTCGAAAGCATCTCGGGGTGCGCCTCCTCTCCCTGGACCAGTCTGGGGTGGAAAAAGGATTTCATGAGTTTCTCGCCGCGATGTCCGCGAGCGTCTGGTCATCCAGGCGATGTCCACCGTCGAAGGTCAGCTCTTCGAAGGGGAGGTCGAGTCGCTTCAGACGCTCGCGCAACTCGCCACGGTGCTGGTCGGTGAAAAAGTGATCACGATTCCCAGCCACCAACGTTAATTGCATCGAGCGCAGTCGTTGCAAGCTCTCTTCGTCCTCGAGCTCGGGGGGAAGCGACTCTCCCCACAGGATGAGCCGCGCCGCTCGCACCGTTCCGCGGCAGGCCCAGCGTGCGGCGGTAGCCGTCCCCTGGGAGAAACCGAGCACGATCACTCGGACCGAGTCCCGCGCGATCCAGGAGAAAATCTCGCCATGCACGGCGTCTAGGTAGTCCAGATAGTCCCGGATCTCGTTGAGGCGATCCTCGCGCGTCATCCATGAAGCGCCTACTTTGTCGTGCTCGGGATCGAGATAGAAGCGCCCGAGAGCCTCGGGTGCCACAATGAGACGGTTCTCGGCGTCTAGACGCGTGAGTCCGCGGATGAACGTGGAGACTAGCTCACCGTATCCGTGGCAGACGAACCATACCTCCCGGATTCTCTCGCCGGGCGCCCCCATCGTGACGAACCGCGCGGTCCGCCGGACACTGATGTGGTGTTCGGTCGTATGGCCCCTTCTGTTCATGCTCTCGTGCGGTCATCGTACCAGAAGGATCGCAAAGCGGGCTCAGGACGCCGGCGCATCCCGAGGCTCACTTACGGCAAGTGGCCTCCCGCCCTCGTTCTCCCACCGCTCCTCGTCCAGGCTCAGCGGCTGCCTCGATGAGACCCTCGACCGCTCGGGCGCGGGTGCTTTGCCTTTCACGTTGCCAGGTGCGTTTCCTTGCCGCGTTGGAATCCGCTTTTTTTCGCGAGACATGTCAAGAAATAAGCCCGATTCTCCCGGCACGATAGTCTTCGATGGCTTGATCGACTTCCTCCGGGGTATTCATCACGAAGGGCCCGCCGGTTGCCAGGGGCTCGTCGATAGGCTCTCCCGACAGGATCAAGAACTCACTCTCGATGGGCGAGAAGAGCCGAACGTTGGGTCCGTTGTTGTCGAACCACGCCAATCTTCGCGCGTCGATGAGCTGGCCGTTGCTTCTGAGACTCCCCTGAGTCACGTACACCGCCGCGTTGTAGCTTTCGGGAATGGGTATCGCGATGGAGCTTCCGCTTTCCGCCTTGCCGTGTGCCACCAGCATCGGCGTGAACGTGGACGCCGGTCCTCGAACGTCCTCGAGCTCGCCCGCGACCACGCGCAGCCTCGCACCATCTCGTTCCCACACCGGTATGTCCTTCCTCTTGATGTCCTGGTACTTGGGTGGGGTCATCTTGTAAGCCTTGGGTAAATTGACCCAGAGCTGCACGGCGTGGAACCGCTTACCTTGCTCGACGTAGTCCTTACGCGCCCCCTCGCGATGCACGACGCCCGAGCCGGCGGTCATCCATTGGACGTCGCCGCTATCGAGAAGCCCGTAACCGCCCGCCGAGTCCCGATGTTCGTTACCTCCCTCGAACAGAAAAGTCACCGGCTCGAAACCCCGATGCGGATGATCCTCCACCACGAACGGCCGGCCCGGCATCATGGTCATCGGACCCAGGTGATCGAGGAGAAGAAAGGGACTGATCTGTCTCACGCCATCGGAGGGGAGAGCGCGGGATATGGGAGTTCCTTGGACCTCGGCCAGATGGCTGGCGATGATCTTACGAAGCGTTCGCATCGCAGATTCCTGGACGTTCTTACTTCAGAAACGTGCCCCGCTCGAGCTCATCGAACGCCCGCCGGAGCTCTTCTTGAGTGTTCATCACGATGGGGCCGTACCACGCGACTGGCTCTTGCAAGGGCTGACCAGAGATCAAGAGGAAACGGATCCCGTCCTCCCCCACCTGTACCGAAACGTCGTCTCCGGAGTCGAAGAGGACCAATGATCGGTTGGCCGCCTCGGTAGGAGGCTTCGTGTCCGCCCAGCCGACGCCCTCGGTGGGAACGGCGAGCGGGCCGGACGCATTGCAGAACTTCCCCGCACCCGCGAAGACGTAAGCAAAAGCGTTGCGGCTCGCCTGGACCGGCAGGGTCTTCTTCTTTCCCGGGGGTACCGACACGTCGAGGTAGATGGGGTCGGCCGCGACACCCTCCACCGGGCCTTTCGTGTCCCGAAAGCGTCCGCATACGACCCGCACCCGGGTCCCATCATCCTCCGTCACGATGGGGATCTCGGATACCTTCACCTCCTGGTAGCGCGGCGGTGTCATCTTGAGGGACGCCGGAAGGTTCGCCCACAACTGAAAACCGTGCATCCTCCCCACCGCGTCGCCCTTCGGCATCTCCTGATGAACGATGCCGCTCCCCGCGGTCATCCACTGGACGTCACCGGCGCCGATGGTGCCGCTATTCCCCATGCTGTCACTATGCTCCACCGTCCCCGCGAGAACGTAGGTGATGGTCTCGATGCCGCGGTGGGGATGCCATGGGAAACCGGCGAGATAGTCTTCCGGAATGTCGTTACGGAAATCGTCGAGTAGGAGGAACGGGTCGAAGTCGGACGTATTGCCGAAGCCGAACGCCCGCCTCAGGTGGACGCCGGCGCCTTCCAAAGTCGGGCGGGCGGTTGCCAGCCGTTTGACGGGTCGAATGGACATACGGGCCTCCTAATAGCCGGAGTCTAGCGCGTCGGGCACGCTGGTACCAGAATCGTGCTCGCCTTCCACTTCCTTGACAGGCTCCAGCCGCCCGTGCTACTGGTCAAACTCGTCAGAGCGACGTTACCGGAGCCACATCTGACACGGGGCACTAAACAAGGAGGGTCCGATGAGAAAGACTATCTGGGCCGTCGTGGTCACCGTCGTATTAATAGGTATGGGCGCGACGGCGCCCGCGCAGGCGCAGACCGGAGGCGAGCGGTTTGGGATCGGGAAGTTCACATACCAGAACAAAACGTTTGTGGGTTTGGCCATGCGCTATCCCACAGAGCCCCAGGAGATCGGCGGGGTCGTGGTAGAGCTTCCCGCCGCGGCCCAGGCGGCCGATCAGACCGGGATTCCCGACGACGTGATGGCCATCATCGAGCAGTGGGCAACCGTGGGCTCCAAGATCAAGCAGATCGTGGCTTACGTCGGGCCCATGATTGATAGCAACCGGCCCGCCTACGTCCACGATTACACGGCGGTCGACGCGCTCGCGCCGTTCGTGCCGCGACTGGCCATGTATGGGTTCGGCAACTACCGGGAAGTTCTTAACCAGCCGGATGAGCCCGCCCCGCCGGCGCCCTCGATACCAGGCATATGGGAACGTGCCCCGAACGACGACCGCCCGGTCAATCCTCGTATCTTCATGATTCCCAACACACCCGAGGTCTTCATCGGTGACGGCGAGCCGGTCATCAATTGGCATGCGGACAAGCGCAACCAGTACGAGTACGAGTGCGAGCTTCTCGGCGTGGTGGCAAAGCCAATGCGACGCGTGCCGGTGGACCAGGTGAAGAGCTACATGTTTGGTTACAGCAACACCAATGACATCTCCGATCGTCAGGGCCGCACGCCCGACGAGTGGACCGGAGACCGTATGCT
>JBOGJF010000145.1:0-2151 GCA_050747785.1 Vicinamibacteria bacterium | reverse complement strand
TCTCCGGACCATGGTGTCTTGTAGGGGACAAAATTCTCGGGAGGCTCCTCCCTCGTAGAGCTGCCCGCCGTTTGGCTACGTCGGGAAATGGCTGTTACCTTTGGTAGCTCGTCCGGACAAGGTGCCGAACGGGATGTTGGAAGCGGTCGGTGGGCCTTTGGCGAGGAAGGGAAGTGGGCCAGTTACCGCTAGTGTTACTTTTGGTTACTCGTTCCGGAAACGACTCGGTTGGCGAGCTCCTTCTGGGCAAGCCCGGCTCGCGTTCTGATGTCGTAGAGCGTACAGTGAGGAAGGACGACAAACGAGCTTTGGATACCCCGGTGGCGTGGTAGGAGGGGGGAAGGCGGCCAGGCGTTACTTTCGGTAACTCGCGCGCGAGGTTAAGAGTCTGGCGCCGCTCCCCGTCGTTCGGTAGAGTAGATGGCCTGAACGAATACAGCACCGGCATCGCATCGCAGTGATGCACCGGCCGAAGCCACGTATCGACAAAACGCATAGCAAGCGAGGCTGTTACATGCTTAGACGACTCTTGGCGATTGGAGCGAGCATCTTACTGGCGGCTTTTGCGCAAGCACAGACGGACCTCCCGTTCGAGGTCGAGCCCGTCACCTCATTTGACGAGCCCTGGGCACTGGCCTTCCTGCCGGACGGCCGCATGCTGGTGACGGAAAAAAAGGGCAACCTGTTCATCGTCACCCAGAACGGCGAGAAGTCTCGCAACATCGACGGCGTCCCGGACGTCGCGTACGGCGGTCAGGGCGGCCTGGGCGACGTCGCCCTGCACCCGGATTTTGTCGAAAACCACCTCATCTACCTGAGCTACGCGGAGGCCGGTGTGGGCGGTACCCGGGGCGCCGCCGTTGCCCGGGCGGTCTTGAACCTGACCGAGCGCGGCGGAGAACTGTCCGACTTCGAAGTCATCTGGCGCCAGTATCCCAAGGTCGTCGGTTTCGGTCATTACGCGCACCGGCTGTTGTTCGACGACGAGGGTTATCTGTGGATCTCGTCCGGAGACCGCCAGAAATTTACGCCGGCCCAGGACATGCAAGCGAACCTGGGCAAGATCCTGCGCTTGCACGACGACGGTTCGGTTCCGGACGACAATCCTTTCGTCGACTACTACGACGAGAATCCACTCGCCGACGATGACGGGGTCTATGGGCAGATCTGGTCGCTCGGCCACCGCAACGTGCTTGGGCTGGCACTCGATCTCGATGGTCGGCTCTGGGAGATCGAAATGGGGCCGCGGGGCGGCGACGAGCTGAACCGTGTCCTGCGTGCTACGAACTACGGCTATCCGATCGTCTCGAACGGCGACCACTACGACGGCCGTGAGATACCCGACCACGACACGCATCCGGAATTCCAGGCACCGGTCATATCGTGGTCCCCCGTCATCTCTCCGGGTCACCTGATGATCTATCGCGGCGATCTGTTCTCCGACTGGCGCGGCAATGCGTTCGCGGCCGGTCTCTCGTCCCAGGCGATCATCCGTATCGAGCTCGACGGCGACCAGGCCCGCGAGGTCGAGCGTTACGACATGGGTGCGCGGATTCGCAGCGTCGTCGAGGGACCGGACGGCGCCATCTGGGTTCTGGAGGACGACGAAGACGAAAGCACTGGGCGCTTGCTCAAACTGACACCGACGGAAAACCCGGGCTCGAGCTGAAGCTGGATCTCCAGAAAATCATGATTTCTCCTTTGGCTATTCACCGTGGTCGTCAACGATTCCTACCGCTCGAAGTAATTCGGTGGGATGAATCTCCGCCCACACTAGGACCAATCGTTCTTGGTCGCCGTCGTTACCTTCGGTAACTCGCCCGGACGAGGTGAGCGATTCTCGTCACCAATCCATGACTCATGGCCTGGTGCCTGAACGCGCCTACTCACCTCATTCGCGAGAACCACCGCCGGAAGTGAAGAGAGGTCGGGAGGGCTGTTGAAGGCCTTCGAGCTGGAGAAATAGGGGAATGGTTTAAGGGTTACGGATAGGCGTTACTTTTCGTTACTCGTCCGGACGCTACGCGTTCAAGGATGCCGCGAGGAGGCCCGGTCGCGACTGGGCGTCTTGCTCACATGGCTCAGGGTCGCTTAGTCGGTATCTCGGTTCATGCTTGCCGACATCGTCCAGTCCCAGTGCTCGCCGGCGGC
>JBOGJF010000144.1:0-2867 GCA_050747785.1 Vicinamibacteria bacterium | reverse complement strand
TCCGTTGAGCATCGCCGATCGGTGGGACGGCCGCGAGCTCGGAATGGAGCAGAAGATCGTCGACATGCTTGGGGTCACCGACTACATGATGCGGCTCTATAACTCGCGCTCTATGGACGAGCAAGATCCGGTACCCGTGATGCTCTACATCGGGTATTACCAGAGCCAACGCACCGGGGCGACGTACCACTCGCCCAAGAACTGTTTGCCCGGGAGCGGCTGGCGGATCGAACAATCGGAATATGTGACCGTCCCGGTTTCCGAAACCACCAACATCACCATCAACAAGGTACTTATCCAGAAGGACATGGAGAGGCAGTTGATCCTCTACTGGTATCAGGATCGCGGGCGCGCCGTCGCGAGCGAATACACCGCCAAGGCTTATTTCCTCTGGGACGCCATGACCAAGAACCGGACCGATGGCTCGCTCGTCCGCATTTCCGTACCCGTGGTCACCAGCCCCGAGGACGCCTACGAGGACAGCCTCCAATTTCTGAGAGATACCTGGCCCTTGCTCGGCGACTACTTCCCCAAGGGTATCGAAACGTCATGAGCACCGGGCTCCAACTTTGGCTCGCGCGGCACCTCTGGGTTCCGCTCCATTCCCGATGGGAAGGCAACGCCTACGCATCGGAGTGGACGCGGTTGGAATCGAGCCAGTGGTCCTCGGCCGAAACCCTACGAGAGCTGCGAGAAAAGCGCCTCACGGACCTCCTTCGATTCATTGACGCGGAGGTCCCTTTCTATCGCGGGCGACTCGCGAAGGACGCGGACCCATGGGAAGCGCTCTCCCGCCTTCCGGTCATCGACAAGGGCATGCTTCAAGAGGACGAAGCCGGCTTTCGTTCCGGTGAGCCGTGGACCAGTCGAGCCATGCCGAATGCGACGGGTGGAAGCACCGGGCAGCCCCTGCGATTCCTGGTGGACCCGGAGCGCTGGGGAACGCGCAAAGCGGCAACCCTCCGCCACAATGCCTGGGCGGGTCTCGTCCCAGGTACATCGGTGCTTGTGCTCTGGGGGCAGCCGTCCGATTTCCCGAAGACCACGTGGAGAGACTCGTTCCGGAGCTTCTTGTTGGAGAAAGCGGTTTACGTGAACGCGTCTTCTTTGTCCGAGGAAGCGCTGGAAAACGCGGTCGATCTCCTCCGCCGTCGCCGCATCCGTTTGCTACAGGCCTACGGCGGCGCTCTAGGTCTCTTCGCTCAGTACCTGGCGCAGAAGGACGTCCAGGACCTCTCGTTGGATGCGGTCGTCAGCTCGGCCGAAATGCTGGCGCCGGAGACTAGGGCGCAGGTTCGAGAAAGACTGGGAGCTCCCATCTTCGATCGCTACGGATGCCGAGAGTTTAGCGTGATCGCGAGCGAGTGCGACGCGCACGCCGGAATGCACGTCAACGCCGAGCATCTCATCCTGGAGATCCTGGTCGGCGATCGACCGGCGAGACCGGGAGAAATCGGGGAAGTCGTTGTCACCGATCTCTTGAACCGTGCGCAGCCCTTCGTCCGATACCGCATGGGCGATCTGGCGACACCTATCGCGGAACGCTGCTCCTGCGGCCGTGGCCTGCCGCGTCTACAACTCGTCGGCGGGCGCAAGACTGATTTCATTGTCACACCCACGAAGGGCTGGGTCTCCGGCGTGAGCCTCGCGACCTACCTGATCACGAACCTTCCGGGTGTGGCTCATGTCCGGCTCGAACAAAACCAGCGCGACAAAGTGAGAATACGCGCTCGCGCCACATCCGGGGGAAGCCTCCCTGTCGAGGAGCTTCGCGCGCGAAGCGCCCGCATGCTGGGTGAGGACATGGGAATCGAGCTCATCGAGGATCCGACGCTCCGCCCGGAGGGCTCCGGCAAGTTCCGATTCAGTGTCTCGGATTTCTCTCCGCTCGGGGTTCCGATATCGAAGATCGAACAAGGGTCGAATCCCGACCGAGTAGCCGTCCCGGAACCACGCACATGAAGAAGGCTCTCATCGTCTCGTATGCCTTTCCCCCGAATGCCGCCGTGGGAACTTATAGAACCCTGAAGTTCTGCAAGTATCTCCCGGAGTTTGGCTGGGAGCCGGTGGTCCTGACCATCGAGAATCCGCAAGATACGCTGATCGACGCATCTTTGCTCGACGAGCTCCGGGACGGCCTCCGGGTCTATCGAGCACCGAAGTGGTCCTTCTCGAGCCCCAATGGTAATGGTCAGACTTCGCTGCATTCCTCGAACGGCCATCGGCCAGGGCTTTGGAAGAAAACCATAGGCAAGCTCACCGAAACCGTCTCGATTCCTGACCGGCACTTCAATTGGATTCTACCGGCGGTCGCCAAAGGACTAGAGATATCGAAACGGGATGGTTTCGACGTCATCTTTTCCTCTTCGCCTCCGAATAGCGGCCACGTTGTGGCCTACCTCCTCTCTCGACTGACGGGCAAGCCGTTCGTCGTGGACCTCCGGGACTTGTGGATGCTGAACGAATCGCACGAGCTTAGAGGGTGGCCCGTTTGGCGCCGCTGGTTGGAGTCACGCCTGGAGAGGCAGATATTACTAAGGAGCCGCGGCGTCATTACCGCGTCACCGGGGTTCACCAGCCGCATCAGAACGAGCTACCCCAGAAAACGCGCCGAGCTCTTCCACACCATTACCAACGGCCTCGATCCCGCGGACTTCTCCCACCCTGCTGAGAGCAGGTCGAAAAACGACAAGTTTACGATCCTCCACCTCGGGAGTCTCTATGGGTTGAGGCGTCCTGAGCCTTTCTTTGCGACGCTCGCGCGGTGGGTCCAAGAAACTCCATCGATTAAGGAGCGGATCCGCGTTCGATTCCTCGGTCACGTAGCTCCCGAGTTGACTGAAATGACCGATCCCACATTACGATCG
>JBOGJF010000143.1:0-5014 GCA_050747785.1 Vicinamibacteria bacterium | reverse complement strand
CCAGCCGGCGCTGGATCAGATCGATTCGCTCCGTGAGACTGCGGCGCTCTCCCTCTACTGTCGAGCGCGCGGCCCGGATCTCTCTGAGCTCTCGATCGATCTGTTCGATCTGGTAGTCCAATTCGATCCGGCGGTCACGGGCGGCGAAAAATTCCTGCTCCAACGCCTCGAACTCTTCCGGGTCGACACCCTTTCCAGCTGGAGCGTGCTCGCCCTCCTCGAAGTAAAACTTCTTAGAATCGTAGACCGACTTGAGCTCCCTTTCGTGTACGTCGGCGAGATAGCGCTCATCCCGCAGCTCGGCTCGGCGGGATTCGAGCTCTTCGATTCTCTGCTGGTGCTGAGCCAGGGCCGTATCGGCCGCCGCCAGCTGCTCCTGGAGCTGCTGCAGCTCGTTCGGATCCAACGATGCCTGCGCTTCCTCCAGCCGCCTCTGAGCGGTCTCCCGTTCCAGCCCGATGAACTGGCGCTGGAAACCTTTCCACTCACGCGAGTAGTCGTTCCAAATCATCCAGACCGTGCTGACGAAAAGACCGATGCTTGCGAACGCGAAGACGACGTTCAGCCCACTGATATCGTGTGCGTGTCCAGGCTCTACGTTACCCACGACTCTGCAATCTCCGCTCAGATATTGAAGAGGATTTCCGGAAAGGCCATGATGTACTTCAGGTTGAAGGCCCACCTCAAATACATCTTGATCGGTAGGCTCAGCATCGACAAGAAAAGCAGGACGCCAACGTAATAGCGAGCCGGTCCCATCTTCTCGTAGTACTTGTTCAGGCTCATCCACCGCAGCCATCGCGGCGCCTTGTCCATCGGTCGCGCGAGCAGGACCGGAAGCACGAAAAGATAGAAGACGACCAGCAAGACTCCCAAGAACTCTCGCACCAGTGGGTTCGCGGGAAGAGGCCGCCCGAGAAGCTTCACCCAAAAGAAATCCGACACGTTCACGTTGAGAAGAGGCTCGACGCGATGAGGATCCCAGTACTCATAGGGACCGAAGAAGTTCCAGTTGGGGCCTCTGAGAAAGGTTCCGGAAACGACCATGAGGACCCACAGAACGATAAACCCGAAGAGAAAGATCGCAATCTCCGCTCGTCGCTCCTTCCAGGTGAAGTAGCCGTTCCCATTGGGGTTCGTATCGATGAACGGAATGGCCATCAACCCGATGATGATGAGCGTGGGATAGACGACCCCTGCCAACCAGGGATCGAAATAAACCAGCATCTCTTGGAGCCCCAGAAAGTACCACGGAGCCTTCGAGGGGTTGGGCGAGTCGGCGGGATTAGCCGGTTGTTCGATGGGAGCCAGCAGGAAGATGGACCAGATGACGAGCACGATGGTTACGATCACGAGACAGATGAGCTCGGTGTAGACCAGATCCGGCCAGACCCAGACTTTCTCCTCCTCCTGTTTCTCGAGAGGCACCCCTCCCTGGGTCGCGCGCTTGTCGTTCTCGACGCCCTGATACATGGCATACCAGGTGAAGAACCCGACCAGGAACAACATCGCGGATATGGGCACGTTGTCCGGTTTGGCCACGATGAGCCAGAAGTTGGGATCGAATAGGCTGGCGAAGAAGAATACGAGCGAGGCGACCAGGACGGTCAGTCCTGCCCGTTTGCTCCAGACCCGTGTGAAATAGAGGGAGAGGCCGAAAGCGACGATGGCCAACGTGAAGAGAACGGTCGGCCCAGAGATGTAGTTGATAAAGTCCTTGATTAGCCCCATCAGCTCAGCCTAATGCCCTCCTTGCAGGCACCACGAGCACTGCCGATCTACATAGGTCCGGAGATGCCACCGTCCTTGCGAACTCGCCAGAAATGAACCGCCATCAGGAAAGCCGCCGCCAAAGGGAGTCCAACGCAATGAAGCACGTAGAAACGCAAGAGCGTGCTGTCCCCCACCACGCGGCTTCCCAGGAGTACGAATCGGGCATCGTCCCCGGCATGAACCAAGCTGATATCCCCAAGCTTCAGGGCTGCCGCCAGTGGTCCCTCGTGTCCGAGCAAAGGCGTCGCGCGCGCCATGTTGGAGCCCACCGTGATGGCCCAGATGGCCAGCTGATCCCAAGGAAGGAGGTAACCAGTGAAGGAAAGCAGCAGGGTCAGCACCAGCAGGACGACACCGATACCCCAGTTGAATTCGCGCGGCGGCTTGTACGATCCGGTCATGAACACTCGAAACATGTGGAGCCACACCGTGATGACCATGGCGTGCGCACCCCAGCGATGAAGCTCGCGCATGATGCCCAACGGCACGTGCTCGCGCAGATCGACGATATCGGCGTAGGCGTACTCCACCGTCGGACGGTAGTAGAACATGAGCAACAGGCCGGTGAAGGTCAGCACCAGGAACAGAAAGAACGTGATGCCGCCCATGCACCACGTGTAGCGCAGCTTGATCCCTGCCTTGCGGGACTTGACCGGATGAAGATGAAGAAAAACGTTGCTCATGACCACCAGAACGCGGTTGCGATTGCTCGTCGGCGCGCCGTGGCGGAAGATGGACTTCCAGATCTGGGATTCGGTGGCGGCGTTCCAAAGGTTGGTGACGAAGGTCGCGACTTTCTGCACTAGAAGTACCTCTTTGAGACCGCGGATCCGCGACTAGTGCGGACGCGCAGATTACGAAGCTCCTTCTTCGGGCTGCTCAAAACGAGCGGACGGCTCACCCGGCGTCAAGTGAGCTGCAGGAACGCTGCCGGATCTTCCCATTGCCCGGCCTCGAACTTGAAGGTCCGGCCCTTATCGACCAGCACCTGACCGTCTTCCGCGAGGGAGACCGCAACCCGTTCCAATGGACGGGGCGCCGGCCCCTCGAAGTTGATGCCCGACATGTAGAAGCCGCTCCCATGACAAGGGCACTTGAACTTGTTCTCGGCCTCCAGCCAGTTCGGGGTGCAGCCCAAATGGGTACAGATCGCCTGAATCGCGTAGATGCCTTCCTCGTTACGGACGATCCAGACCCGATACCTTTCCTTGAACCGTTCGTCGACCGATCCAATCGCGAAGTCGTCGGGAAAGCCGACGGTGAAAGAGGACGGCGGCTCCGTGAGCACATTGGGGAAAAGGAAGCGGCCCATCGCGATGCCCCCGGTCGCGGCCGCGGCTGCAAAGAATGCCCACGCGGTGGCAATCCAGCTGATGAAGCCCCGACGGCTCATCTCGCCGGATTGCTTCTTCGGCTCGACCTGCTTCTCTTCGTCTCCCATCGTCAACCTTGTATTATCACCATTCCGGACGCACCGGGCTACCCCAGCCGCAGTCCCTCAGAATTTGCTCCTGAACGAGACAAGGGCGCGGGAGTCCCCGCGCCAGCGCCAATTGTATTCGCCTCTCGAGAAAGCTGTCAAGACTTCTCAATATCTTGATACGGGTCGCGCGGACCAGACGAGCAAGACGGAAGCTCTACTCCTTGTTCGATTTATTGATTTGGGCCAGTGACTCGAATGCGGCCTGCCGGACTTTCAGGTCCGGATCGCCCGCCGAGATGTCCTCGAGCCGGGCGCGCAGTTGCGCATCCTTCAGGAGTACGGCTCCCCTCATCGCGGTCATCATCGCGTCCGAACGCTGCGTATCGCTCATTTCGGCCACCGTGTTCAAGAACCCACGATCCAGCATTTGCAGGATGCGTTCCTTGCCCGTGGCGTCCCCGAGCTGCGCGAGCGCGATGGCAGCATTCCACGCCACGTCCATCTGGTAGTCCTCGAGCGCCGCCCGCAGCGTGTCCCGCGCCTCCTCCGCCCGTAACGCACCCAGGCTGTAGACGACCATCTTTCTGATACCGGGGTCGTCGTCCTGGGCCAGCTCGAGCAACGGAACGAGAGCGCGCTTGTCTCCGAGAGACCCCAGCGCCCAGATGGAATAGATTCTGGTTTCTGGATCGTCATCCGTTAGAGCGCCGAGAAGAACGGGGACGGCCCGCGGGTCTCTCACGTGCCCGAGGGCTAGTGCCATGTAGCGACGGACGCGGGGGTCGTCTTGATCGGCGGTCTCGAAGACGTCGATCATCCCGGGGACCAGCCCCTCGATATCGTCGGCGTCCGAGCGCTGCTCGAGCCGCTCCATATTATTGAGCTGCTTGGCCAGCTCGAAGGCCGCCTGCCATCGCCTAGTGGCGCTCCCGGTCTTGATGTCATGCAGGTGATCCAGGCTCGATTTCTCCTCGGCCACCAGCCAACCGAAGAACATGAAGAGCGCGACGCAGGCGACGACAACGAGGGCAGGTATCAGAAAGAACTGGACGATGCTGACGCCAAACGAGACATCCGGCGAGCCCGTTTGCGAGTCCGGCGTCTCCTCCCGCAGTGGTGAGTCTTGGTCTTGCTGTTCCTTGCTGGTCACGAATCGAAGTCTCCGCTCCCGCCCGCTGGCGCCTCCATCGTAGCCCCTCCGGAGCCACGAGGGCAAAGGCGGCTCGTTGACGCTTCTACGGGTTAGCTGCGGGAGTCGGCGCGCTCCGCCGGAGTCAAATCGGTCGCCGGCACAGCTTCTTGATCCTGGTATTGGAGCTGGTAGAGGCGATAATAGATCCCGCGCTCCGCCAGCAGATCTTGATGCGTGCCCACCTCGCGGATACGGCCCTTGTGCAATACGACGATGCGGTCCGCCTTCTGCACGGTGGATAGACGATGGGCGATGACGATGCTCGTTCGACCGACCATCAACCGCTCCAGCGCCTCGCGGATGAGGATCTCCGTTTCGGTATCGACGCTCGAGGTCGCTTCGTCCAGAATCAAGACCTTGGGGTCATGTGCCAATGCCCGGGCGAACGAGATGAGCTGCTTCTGGCCCGCGGAGAGCGAGGATCCCCGCTCGCCGACTCCCTCCTCGAAACCCCGTGGCAGCCGCGCTACGAACCGATCGAGGTGCACGTTCGCAGCGGCTTCCACGATGTCCGCGTCACTGATGTCCGGGCTTCCCAGTCGAATGTTAGAGGCGATCGATCCCGAAAAGAGGTGAACGTCCTGAAGAACGATGCCGAACTGTTGGCGGAGCTCCTTGAGGTCCCA
>JBOGJF010000142.1:0-2694 GCA_050747785.1 Vicinamibacteria bacterium | reverse complement strand
GGCTTACGATCTTCGCGGTCCTTTCGGCCTGCCTCCGCAATTCACTCAGATCGTCACCAAATATCTTGATCACAACGTCAGACCGGGCGCCTACGCCCTCAATGAGCTCCGCCATTCGGAACTCGATCGGTTGCGAGAACGTGTAGGCCATGGTGGGCAGTTCCTTCAGTTTGGCTTCCATTCTTTCTACGAGTTCTTCCCTGGAAGACGCAGAGGTCCATTCTTCTCTCGGCTTCAACAGGACGTACGTGTCACCGAGGTTCACGCCCATGGGATCGGTAGCGATCTCCGGACGCCCAATTCGGCTAACGATTGTCGTCACTTCTGGAAACTCACGGATGGCGTTCTCGAGCGAACTTGTCATCTTGACGGCTTCGGGCAAAGAAACCCCAGGGAGCCGAACTGCATTTATCGCAAGCGCTCCCTCTTCGAGCTTCGGAAGAAACTCTGAACCGAGCCGCGGGATGAGCAAACCGCACACTGCTACCAGTGCTGCCGCGGACAGAATCGTTATGCGCCGGTGCCGCATCGTGAAGTCCAACACAGGACCGTATCGCTTAAGGAGCCATCGCACGAACGGGTTCTCTTCGTGCATGTGCGAAGGTCCGTCTCCGATCGTCGAAGGCCCTGGTTTCCCCTCCCTCAGCAGCATCGCGCACAGCGCCGGTATTAGAGTGAGGCTGAGGACCAGCGCTCCGCACAAGGCCATAATCACTGTCAGCCCCATGGGGCGAAACATCTTGCCCTCTATCCCTACAAGCGAGACGATCGGCAGGTAGGCGGCAATGATCAGAATTTCTCCGAACTGGCTGGCCTTCCTAACTTCGACGCTTGCCGCGAGAATTGTGGTTCGCCGTTCCTCGCCCGTGAGTGTGCGCCCAAGCTTCTGGCGGGTCTCGCTCAACCGACGAACGCAATTCTCCACAATGATGACGGCCGCATCCACGATCAGCCCGAAGTCAATCGCACCCAGGCTCATCAAGTTGGCGGAGATGTTAAATTGCCGCATGCCGATAATCGCCACAAGCATCGAGAGGGGAATCGCAGCGGAAACAATCAATCCGGCCCGGACCTGTAACAAAAACAGGAATAGAACTGCTACCACGATCAATCCGCCCTCGGCGAGGTTTCTGCCTGCCGTATGAATCGTTCTATCCACAAGGTCTCGGCGATCATAGAAGATATCGATGTCGACTCCCGGCGGCATGGCTTTGCGCAGTTGGTTTAAGCGATCGACGACTCTGGTTGCAACCTGCCTGCTGTTCTCACCTTTGAGCATCATGGCAATGCCCATCACCGTCTCGCCTTTTCCGTCGCGAGTCGCCGCACCCTGGCGGATCTGCGCGCCCAAGCGGACGCTGGCGAGAGATTTCACGTAGACGGGGGTGCCGGATGTAGCGGATACAACAATGTTTTCAATATCCCGGATCGACTCGATAAGACCGACGCCCCGAATCAACTGTTGTTCGCCACCACGCTCTAGGTAGCCTCCGCCTACGTTGAGATTGTTCTTCTTGAGAGCTTCAATCACTTGCGTCAAGGAGATGCGATGACCGACGAGCTTTCCCGGATCTACCGACACCTCGTACTGCTGCTCCTCCCCGCCAAAACTATTAACCTCGACTACCCCCGGAACGGTTCGAAGCTGGGGTTTGATGAACCATTCCAAGAGAGTGTGCAATTCCATCAGACTGTATGGCCGAGGAGCGTCAGTACGGACGCTCAACGTAAATTGGACGATCTCCCCCAGACCCGTGCTCACGGGCGCCAGCTCAGGAGTCACTCCCTCAGGCAGTTGTTGCTGGGCATCCAAAAGCCTCTCTAGCACCAATTGCCTCGCGCGGTAGATGTCAACATCGTCGGCGAATGTGACCGTCACCTGCGACAGTCCGAACTGAGAGATTGACCGCACTTCTTCCTTGCTGGGAAGGTTACTCATTGCGACTTCAATTGGAAATGTGACGTACTGCTCCATCTCCAACGGCGTGAACGAGGGAGCCTTCGCATTGATTTGCACCTGGTTGGTCGTCACATCGGGCACGGCGTCGATGGGAAGGTCGAGAGCGGCATAGCAGCCGACTAAGACCAGTAGTCCGGTAAGGGCCGTGACCAGATACCGATAGCGGATACTCCAAGCCAACGCTCTATCGATCATGTCCGTGCTCCGCTTGCAGTTGTCGCGCGAGGTATGCCGATTTCAGTTGGAAAGCGCCTTTGGTAACGATCGGCTCGCCGTCCTTCAAGCCTGCCGCTACTTCCACGTCTCGGCCATCCCCGATCACTTGAACCTCCCGGGCCCCGAAGTGAAGTTCGCCTTCGCGGACAAATATGATTTGACGCCGGTTGATCGTTTGCACGGCGTCCGCTGGTACAGACAACGCCGAGTGGGATTCACTCGTGGGAACTGAGAGTGTCGCGAACATCTCCAGCTTGAGCCGGCCTGACGAATTGTCGACCTCGCATCGAACTCCCGCTGTGCGCGTTTGCGGATCCAGCACATCGCGTATCGCCACGACGCGGCCCTGAAAAGACTCGCCGGGATATGCCTCCACGCTAATCCGTGCGGGTTGTCCTAGGCGAATCTTGCCCAGGTCCCGCTCGTAGACTTGGCCCTCTACGTATACCCGCGACAAGTCGGCGAGAGACAACAGCGTACTGGAAGAATCCACGACATCACCCGGGGCGGCGTCGACT
>JBOGJF010000141.1:0-3407 GCA_050747785.1 Vicinamibacteria bacterium | reverse complement strand
CTCTACAGGGGGGAGCGCCTGCCTTTGAGCAGCCAGTCTACATTACGAAGGCGCTCGCGCCCGACGAGCTAATCTTTTCACGCTACATCCGCTCCATCTGCGACGCGCGATGGTTCACAAACCATGGTGAGGTCGTCCGCGAGCTCGAAGCGCGGCTACTCGAGTACCTCGAGGTGGGATTCTGCGCGGTCTTCTGCAATGGCACCACGGCGATCCAGGTCGCGCTGCGAAGCCTCGACCTCCGCGGTGAAGTCGTCACGACGCCCTTTACGTTTCCCGCAACGGTTCACGCCATTCATTGGTGCGGCCTCACGCCGGTCTTCGCGGACATCGATCCCCTGAACTATAACTTGGATCCGGTTGCCGCGGCGGACGCCATCACGAGTCGTACTACGGCGCTCTTGCCGGTCCACTGTTTTGGGAATCCGTGCGACGTAATGGCCTTCGACGCCCTTGCGCGGAAGCACGGTCAAAAGATCGTCTACGATGCTGCCCATGCCTTTGGGGTCCACCACAGAGGCCGACCCATAGGGTGCTGGGGAGACCTTTCCGTTTTCAGTTTCCACTCGACCAAGGTCTTCCACACGGCGGAGGGTGGAGCCGTCGTTGGTTCAGACGCTGAGAAGTACGTTTCACTCGCGATGCTACGGAACTTCGCGATCGTGGACGAGCATGAGGTTCGCGGCGTCGGAGTCAACGGCAAGCTGTCCGAGATTCACGCTGCCCTCGGTCTCGCCGTCTTCGAAAGGGCTTTAGAAGAGTATCGACGGCGGGAGAAACTCTTCGCCCACTATCGAATACGCCTGGCGGAGATCGAGGGGATCGTCGTCCGCAAGCTCGCAACCGACACGTCCCACAATTACGCCTACTTTCCTGTTGAGATTGACGAGGAAACGTTCGGCCTCACGCGAGACCAGCTAGACGTGGCACTGCGGGCCGAGAATATCTTCGCCCGCAGGTACTTCTACCCTCTATGTTCGGAGAACGAAGCTTATCGCGGCCATCCGTCGGCCGACCCCGAGCGGTTGCCCAACGCTCACCGGCTGGCGTCACGCATCCTCTGTTTACCCCTGTATGGAGACCTCGGCCGGGACGGAATCGATCGCATCGTGGACTCGCTGGCTGCCATCCGGGAGGCCGGACCCCGGCTACGCCGCCCGATCGGTGGGGTAGGTCGTGAGCGATCCCATCCCTAAGCGGGTCTCGATCGTCATCCCGGTTTACTACAACGAGGGGAACCTCGAGCCCACCTGGACGGCTCTCTCCCAGACTCTTGCGAAACTCCCGGCGAACCGGGATTGGGAGGTTGTCTTCGTCGACGACGGCTCAGGAGACGGCTCGTACGCGAAGCTTGTCGAGTTGCACCGTCGCGACTCCCAACACGTGCGCGTCGTCAAGCTGACCCGCAACTTCGGCCAGGTTCCTGCCATGCTCGCCGGCCTACGTGCCGCGACGGGCGATTGCTGCGTCGTCATGTCGGCCGATCTGCAGGACCCGCCGGAGCTCATCCACGAGATGGTCGATCGCTGGAACGGCGGAACGAAGAAGATTGTCATCGCGACGCGGTCCCAGCGGGAAGAAAGTTTCCTCGTTCGGGTGCCTTCGCGACTGTTCTACCGGCTCATGAAGCGTTACGCGGTTCCCAATATGCCCGAGGGTGGGTTTGACTTTTTTCTCATCGATCGCGTGGTGGTCGATATCATCAATCGAGTTAGGGAAAAGAATAGCTTCATCCAGGGTCACGTGCTCTGGACCGGTTTCGTTCCGGTAACGATCGAGTACACTCGCCGTAAGCGCGAAATCGGGGAATCCCGCTGGACTCTCTCCAAGAAGGTCAAGTACTTCATCGACGGGTTCGTGACCTATTCGTTTATGCCGATTCGTCTCATCACCGTGGTCGGCTTGACGGTGTCCCTGCTGAGCTTCGGCTACGCTACTCTCATCTTTCTGCTGCGCATCTTCTGGGGCATGCCCGTTCAGGGCTTCGCCCCGACGATGATCACCATCCTTATGCTTGGCGGAATTCAGCTCATCATGCTCGGGATCATCGGCGAGTACCTCTGGCGCAACTACGACGAGAGCCGGAGGCTCCCGAACTTCGTCGTCGAGGAGACGCTCGGGTCAACCGACGGTCCGCCGCCGTCCGCAGCGAGCCTGCGAGCGGAGGACAGCTAGTCCGGCGGGGGCTTGGCGAAGACCATCATCGAATCGATCGGTTGGCTTTCCGTGAAGCCTTTCGCCGCGAGTATCCGCCCGAGGTCGTGTTGTCGCGCCACTTCGCTACGTGCCAAGACGGAGCGGATCTCTGGGTAGAGTTCTACGAGCTCCAAAACCGCCTTCAGGCCTCCTTGTCGGGGCGACGACTCGCCGCGTGCTAGGAATTCGGACGCGGTCATCCGCCTATTCAGCTCGGGCCGGCTGAACCAGAGCCGCAAGCCATCGGGTCTCGTTCGGACTTGCTGATGGTCACCGCCCAGCATCGAAACGACGTTGCTGAGTGCCAACGGGGCGAGCATTGCTCCGGGCGGTATCGATTCGATGACTCTCTCCGCCAGATCGCGAGTTGCCGGTCTGAGCTTAAGGCCGAATCTCACATCGGTGCCATGCTGGTAGATGGACGACGATCCGGGAATCCAGTGCGCGCCGACCAGCAAGCACACCAGCAGCCCTGCCGCGGCGTTGCCGCGGGTCGTCGTGCCGACGCCGACAGTTTCGCCGAGAGCGGCGCCGGTGAGCCCGATCGCGAGCGGGAAGGGTAGAAGGTAGAAAAGCCGCCAATAAAGGTTGGATGTTGTCACATGATCGATGAGGAAGGGGGCAACGACCGGATTGAGAAGGGCGAGCCCCGCGAAGAGCAACCAGGAGGCGAGGAATCGACGGGGCCATCCTCGCAGGGTGAGTAGCGCGCCGGCGAGGCTGATCGCCATGAGGATCAGCGTGGTTGGTAAGTCTAAGGAGAACACGAAGGCGGCGTGGCCAAGGAACGTGCGGGGCCAGCCTTCATTTAGGGGATCGTCGCTCCCCACCCTTCCCGCATTTCTTGTCAAAAAAACGACTGCGAAGACCGCTACGTAGCAGAGCGACCCGCCGTAGGCTGCGGTGACCCTGAGTCCCTCTCGGAGCTCCCTCGGAAACGCCACCGCTCCGGCCGCCGCCAGTACGATCGCAAAGAGAGAGAGCAACACGATCGCCGACGGGGACATCCCGACCAGTGCCGTCGCGCAGACGAAGAGACGAATCCACGCACTACGGGAGACTGTCCTCAAGAAGTCGATCGAGAGAGCGGCAAAGAGCGGCAAGCCCAGAGTCATGACGACCGCCTTGCCTTGCCAGATGCGATTAATCCCATAGTTACCGTAGGTGCGAAGCGTCTCGCCGAGCAGCAGGACGGAAAGGCACATTAGCAT
>JBOGJF010000140.1:0-1611 GCA_050747785.1 Vicinamibacteria bacterium | reverse complement strand
CTTCAGGAGAAGCTGGAGCAGATGCGCCGGGAGATCTATTCGCAGCTCACTCCCTGGCAAAAGGTTCAGGTCGCAAGGCATCCACAGCGCCCCTATTTCAGCGACTACGTTGCCCTCCTTTTCCGTGATTTCATCGAGATCCATGGGGACCGTCGCTTCTCGGACGACCCGGCGATCGTGGCGGGGATGGCCTGGTATCACGAGCGCCCCGTATTCGTGCTCGGGCACCAGAAGGGGCGTGACACCAATCAGAAGATCTATCGTAACTTCGGAATGCCAAAGCCGGAGGGTTATCGCAAGGCCCTTCGCGTGATGGAGCTCGCCGAGAAATTCTCTCGTCCGGTGTTCGCGTTCGTGGATACGCCGGGGGCCTACCCGGGGCTGGACGCTGAGGAGCGAGGGCAGGCGGAGGCCATCGCCTGCAACATCCGAGAGCTCGCCAGGATCGATACGCCGATCGTGGTGACCATTTCGGGCGAGGGTGGGAGCGGAGGAGCCCTTGCCATCGCGGTGGGAGACGAGATCCTGATGCTGGAGCACGCCATCTATTCGGTGATCTCCCCGGAGGGCTGCGCCGCGATTCTCTGGAAGGATGCCTCGCAGGCGGAGACCGCGGCGCAGGGTTTGAAGCTCACCGCTCAAGATCTGATCTCCTACGGGTTGATTGACGAGATCGTCCCGGAGCCGCCGGGCGGAGCCCACAGCGATCACCGTCGCACCGCCGAGATCCTCGACGACTACCTCAGCCGAAGCTTGGCGCGCGTGGACAAGATGCCGCCCGAGGAAAGAAGAGAAGCGCGCTATCGGAAGTTTCGCCAGATGGGCGCCGTGAGCCTCGAGCAAGAGACGAGCTGATGACATTCAACCAGATTCGTCTGGTCAAGCGCATCCTGGCAATTCTCCTGGTCTGCGGCGTGGCCATCGTCGGCTACCAGCTCTTTCTAGGCATGGAGTCCGAAACGACTTCAACCACGGCCGGTCTGCTTTCCGAGAACGAAGAGGCCACGGCGCGGGGCGTCGATATCACCCGCCTCGATGAGGACGGCGAGCAGGTCTTCGAGCTCCGAGCCGCCGAGAGTGTGGGCCGGAGCGAGGACACGCAGACGTTTCGGGACGTCGAGATCACGTTCCAGGCCGGGCAATCGGGCGAGATCCCGCTCGTTGTCACCGGCGATCTGTGTCGGTACAACACGGTGGACTCGACTGTGCATCTGGAAGGGAACGTCGTGGTGACCGACGCCGAGGGTCTCCGCATCGAGACTCCCACGCTCGACTATGGTCCGAAGCCGAAACGCGTTTGGTCCGACAACGAGGTTCGGTTTTCCCGCGGGGGTCTCGCGGGTGAGGCGGGAAGACTCGTGTACCAGGTGGTCGGCAACGCCTTCGAGCTCGACGACTGGGTGGACATGACCTTCACGTCGGAAGAAGGACCTCCGGTCGAAGTGACGAGCGAGTCGGCCCGAATCAGACGTCGGGACAAGTTCGTGCGATTCCAGGGCGATGTGCACGTGAGGCAGGACACGCGTCGGCTGAACAGCGATCATCTCCAAATTCACTTGACCGACGACGAAAAAGGCCTGACGGGAATCGATGCCGACGGCAACGTGAGAA
>JBOGJF010000139.1:0-4596 GCA_050747785.1 Vicinamibacteria bacterium | reverse complement strand
GGGTACCGGCGAGCAAGAGGCTCCGGTAGCGCCGGAGGGCGTCGAAACCCCACCCGACAGCCTCGAAATCCCGGATGAGATCGACATCATGGAGGGCACGGGCGGGGTCTCGTATGACGCGCGAGGTCGGCGGGATCCTTTCATCAGCCTGGCTTTAGGGCTGAACATCCTGCCTCCGGAGGAGAGGATTCCCGGCTTGGGCGGCATGCTGATTCAAGAAGTAAGTCTCCGTGGCATCGTCAGGACATCGGAAGGCTACATCGCCATGATCCAAGGAACCGACAACAAGAGCTACTTTGCCCGGGAAGGGGAGCGAATGTACGACGGTACGATCGAAGCCATTGACTCGGAGAAAGTCGTTTTCCGCCAGGAAATCAACGATCCTCTGCGAATCGAGAAGTTTCAACGACTAGAAAAGTGGCTCCATCCGTTGGAGGAGGGGCAATGATGAAACCTTGGTCGTCATGGGTTCGGGCTGCGGTGTTCGCACCCGTGCTGATCCTCTGGGGCACCGCGATTGCTGCCCCGCAGGACTCGCTGGAATTGGACCCAGTGGTCGTCAGGGCGGTCCGCTATCACGTGGAGCCCGCCCGGACGCGGATCTGGTTCGAGACCAGCGGCACCCTGTTCTACACGCACTACAGCCCCGACCCTCTCACTCTGGTCGTCGATCTGCCGGGCGTCGATATCTCCGCAATCACGGACCGCACGGTGGTCGGAAGTCAGGAAGTCGAGTCCATCACCGCCACGAAGCTGGACGGTACCGCCGGTAAGAGCCTGTCCCGGATCGAGATCAAGCTCTCGTCCCTGGTTCCCTATCAGATCTCGGCGACCGAGCATGCCTTGACCGTCTTGTTCGAGGGGGCGGGCTCACCGGCGGAGGCGCCTCCCATCGCCGCCGAGCCACCGGCAGCCCCGGTCACGGGTGCTGCAGCGAAGGTCCCGCCGGCCCCCACGGGTTCGTCGGGCGAGACCGAGACGGCCAAAGCCGACCTGCTGCCGAGCGGCAAGCAGGAGATCGAGACCGCTCCGCTCGTCGCAGAGCCTGCCAGGCCCAACAAGCCTGCCAACGACGTCGAACCCGTTCCGGCGACTCCCAACGAGCCGCCCGTGGCCGAAGCGCCCAGTGTGCCGACGAGAGCCGCGTCGGGCGTCGACTCGATCTCGCACACGGTGGCCGAGGGTCTGCTCACGGTCACCGTGGGAGCGGACGGCCGGCTGAACTACACGAGTTTTCGTCTCGCCGGTCCGCCGCGATTGGTGTTCGACTTTGCTTCGACGGTCAACCGTGTTCCGAGACAGAGTGTGGTCATCGACGCGGCGGGAGTGAGTCGCGCGCGAGTGTCGCAGTTCCAAAGCGCGAACCCGAAGATCACGAGAATCGTCTTCGACCTCGAGAGCGACGTGCACCACCGGGCGTTGTCGGAGGGGAACGACCTAAAGATCTATTTCTCGGCATCGGCGGATCGGCTGGCGGAGTTGGTGCCCGCGACCGGCGAGGTCTCGAGTGACGACGTGGCGGCTAACCTGCCATCCCAAGGTCAGGGCAATTTCCCTGCCTTTGGGTTCGATGGCTCGGGAGTCGCTTCCCCGGTTGCCTCGATGGAGCCGGTTGCGGTCGTCGCTCAAAGCTTGACTCCTGCTCAGTCGGCACCGCCCGAAGTGGGTGGCATGATGGGACTGCCAGAGCCGCCTCAGGAACCGCCCGTCGCGGAGCCGGAAGTGACTCCGGGAGCGGGGGCCACCCTGCAGCGGACGATCGGCGCCGGCGAACGAGAGTACACGGGCGAGCTCATCAGCCTCGACTTCAAGGATGGTGACATCCAGGACATCTTTCGGCTCTTTGCCGACATCAGCGGGCTCAATATCGTCGTACAGCCTGGCGTGAGCGGCCGGATTACGCTCGTGCTCACCGAGGTTCCTTGGGATCAGGCCTTGGATCTGATTCTGAAATCGCACCGCCTAGGCTATCTCGTCGAGGGCAACGTGATTCGTATCGCGCCTCTGAATGAGTTGGCCCAGGAAGAGGCGGAGCGTCGCCGGCTGGCCGAAGAGCAGGCGCTTGCCGGAGAGCTCGGCACCATGATTCGCGAGCTGTCTTATGCTAAGGCCAGTCAAGTCCAAGGACTTCTCAACCGAAACCTCTCCGCGCGCGGAGACATCGTCATCGACGACCGGACCAACACCCTGATCGTCACCGATCTCCCCGACCGGCTCGATACGATCGACACGCTCATCGAGACTCTAGACGCACCCATCCCGGGAGTCGAGATCGAAGCCCGCGTCGTGGTGACCACGCGCAACTTCACCCGAAACCTGGGTATTCAGTGGGGGTTCAGCGGGCACGCGGATTCCGAGTTCGGCAACGCCACCGAGCTCACGTTCCCGAACTCCATCTTGCTCGATGGTGCGTCGATTGGCTCCAACGTCGATCCGAGCTTCCGGACGGCCCCGCCGCGGGCCAGCGGTACGTTGCCTCCCGCGAGTGCTGCGGGCCAGCGCGGCTATGCCGTGAACCTTCCGCTGCCCACCGCGCCTACCGGCGCCATCGGGTTGGCGCTGGGCAGCATCTCCGGGGCTTTCAGTCTGGATGTGGCCCTGGCGGCCGCGGAGACGAGAGGTCAGGTGCGCATCATTTCGTCGCCCAGGATCGTGACGCAGAACAACCGACCCGCCAACATCAAGCAAGGCTTGACCTTCCCGGTCCAGGTCGTCGCCAACAACACCGTCACGGTGACGTTCAAGGAAGCGGTGCTCGATCTTAACGTCACGCCGCAGATTACTTCGGCGGACACGATCATCCTGGACATTACCGTGAACAACGATACTCCGGACTTCGGCCGATCGGTCAACGGTATCCCTAGCATCATCACTCAGTCGGCGACGACCCAAGTACTCGTTCCCGATGGATCGACAACGGTCATCGGCGGCGTGTTCGTCAACAACCAGAGTGAACAGAATCAGTACGTGCCGTTGCTCCACAAGATTCCCGGACTGGGGTTTCTGTTCAAGTCCACGCAGAACTCGTCTGACAATCAGGAGCTTCTGATCTTCCTCACGCCGCGCATTCGGAAGGGCGAGGTCTAGGAGGCATGAGAATGACTTCGTTTTTCAAAGCAAACGCATGGGTTGCCGTTTCGGTGATGGCGGCGCTCCACCTCGCGAGCTGCACCACGCCCGATACCCTGGAGCAAGACACGACGAATACTCTTATCGTCGTGGAGCTGGTGCAGGGGGCGCAGGGATCGCCTACCGGTTCGCCCTCCGACGAGCTCGAGTCCGACGTCTGCACTCTCACCCAGGACGAGGTGACCGGTGAGTCTTTCTGCACGATTGCCGCTGATTACGGTATCGTGCAGATGTCCGCGGTCCTAAAGAATCAGAATCAGCTGAACCCTACGTTCTTGAATGATGTCACGATCACGTCCTATCGAGTCACTTACACTCGATCGGACGGTCGTAACACGCCAGGCGTGGATGTGCCGTATCCGTTCGACGGCGGGACTAATTTCCTCGTGACGGTCGGCGGGAGCGATTCGACGCGCGCGTTCATTTTGGTGAGGATTCAGGCGAAGCTGGAGCCACCTTTGGTCAACATGTCGGGTGGAGGGGGAGCCTCGGCGCTCTCCGCCATCGCTGAGATCCAATTCTTCGGCCACGACGGGGCCGGTCGCCCGATTTCGGCCAAAGGATTCTTGAACATTCACTTCGCAGATTTCGCAGACCAGTAGTCAGAAAATTTGGAGGAGCCTGAGCGTCGGTCGGATTGAAACCGAAGAGAGGGCTACCTTGCTATACGGAGGCGTGCATGTGGAATAGAGTGAAGTGGGCACTGGTCATCGCGCTGATCCCCGTGGCGCTCGGCCAGGCGGGTTGTAACCTTGAGGACGCTACCCGGCCGCCACTCGCGGGGCCCTCGGAGCTGGGGCAGGCGCTCCGCATGACCGCCAACCCCGATCAGCTTACGGCCAACGGAAGCTCGAGCTCGGTCATCGAAGTCACGTTGTTCGACGAGTTCGGACAGCCCGACCCGGGTGTGACCATCAACTTCGATTTGCTCTCTGAACAGGGTTTCTTCGCCGACGTCGGCGTGCTGGCTCCCCTGGGCGGTCCCCGGCCCGTTCCAGGAGGCCGGGAACCCAAGGCGGAGTCCGCGGTAACGAACTCGGAGGGCAGGGCACGGGTTCGCTACTGGGCTCCCTTTCGCACGGACCAGGAGAACGACGCCACGGTCACTATCACCGGGAGGCCTGCCGGTACCGACTTCCGCGCGGCGGTTTTTCGCCAGGTGGATATCTTTCTACGCGCCGCCAACCGGCCGATGTTCCCTGGCGGCAGCGCTTGCGCCTTCATCGTTGAACCGCTGGAGACAACTTACACCGTTGGTCAGCTCCTCTTCTTCACCGCCACGCAGATCGTGGGCGACACGACCCTGGGGTGCGCGGGTAACACCATCGCTCGCTACGAGTGGGATTTTGGCGACGGGACGGTAGACCCGGCGGCGCGCGGATCGGAGCATGCGTACAGCCGCCCGGGTGTCTTTACGGTGACGCTCTTCACGACGGAATCCGGGACCGGGTGCCAGGTATTCTGTAC
>JBOGJF010000138.1:0-3317 GCA_050747785.1 Vicinamibacteria bacterium | reverse complement strand
ACGACGAAGAACTCCATGCCGTCACGCACCCACCGGCCGGTCGGGGCGAACCCCCGCGGCTCGACCTTGGCCATCAGCTTTCCGTCCGGCGCGTCGACGCGGATCTCGAACTCGAACGGCGGGGCGGTCAGATTCCAGTACAGGACGGTCTGACCGAGCGGCAAGCCGTCGCACACCCGGATCGGGTTGGGCTCGGCCCAGAACCGGTAGTCGCTCGGCGGCGGAGGTGCCGGGGCAGAGCCGCCGTCCGCGAGGTAGCCGAGCGCCCGGAGCCGCTCGATGGTCGCGGTATCGAGATCGACCTCGGCCGGCACGTCGTCGATCGCGGCGACCAGCGCCCGGCACGGCTCCTCCCCCAGTGCCGCCTTGGCGGCGTTGACCAGCTCCCGGTAGACGCGCGGCCTCCGGTCCAGCCGGTCGGCGGTCTCGCGGGGATCGGCGGCGAGGTCGTAGAGCGCGCCGGTGCCCCGGGCGCAGTCGAGGATCGCCTTGTCCGTCCCGCGGGTCACCGCGACATAGTGGTCCGTGCGGTGGGTCATTGCCTGGGCCAGCCGCAACCGCCCGGCGTCCAGCGGCGCGAGCAGGGAGACGCCATCGATCTCGCCGGGCGGCTCGAGGCCGGCGATCTCCGCGAGCGTCGGCAACAGGTCGACGTGGGACATCGGGAGCCCGCTCCGCAGGCCGCGCGCGCCGCGCGGGTGGCCGACGATCAGCGGGACGCGCAGGATCTCCTCGTAGACCGTGCCGTGCTGGAAGCCGCCGTGGTCTGCCAGCTCCTCGCCGTGATCCGAGGTGATCACGACCAGCGTGTCGCCCCTCCGGCCCGTGGCTTCGAGCGCCGCGAGCAGGCGGCCGAAGAGACCGTCGGCGTACCAGACCTCGCCGTCGTAGAGGTCCTCGACCCGGTCCAGGTCGGCTGACGACTCCACCGTGATTTCGGGGCCGGTGGTCTGAGCGAAGCGCCCGGTGGTCGGGGTGCGGTAGAGGTGGTTGGCCTCGGGGCGGTAGTCGTAGGGGGAGTGGGG
Source organism: Vicinamibacteria bacterium (assembly GCA_050747785.1). GTDB lineage: Bacteria > Acidobacteriota > Vicinamibacteria > Marinacidobacterales > DATDRI01 > CBDANW01. The sequence continues at coordinate 2,292 of JBOGJF010000138.1, read as the reverse complement.
GGAGAGGAAGTGTACCCAGCTCAGGAACGGCGGGCTGGCCTCCTCGCGCAGCCACCGCACGACGCGCTCGAGGACCACCTCGTCCTTGGCGATGCGGTCTTGCTCGCTCTCCCCCTCCACGCCGACGAGGATCTCGTACCGTTCGAAACCCTGGTCGAAGCCACGCGCGGTGACGAGCTGGACGTTGTTGGAGAAGAACGCGGTGTCGTAGCCGCCGGCCGCGAACACCCCCGCCAAGTTGGGCACCGGCGCCAGCCGCCAACCGCGGAAGACCCGGGACGGCCAGCGGCCCGTGAAGGCGGCGGCGAACGATGTCGGGGTCGCCTGGGCGACCGCCGATGCGCGCTCGAAGACGATCGCCTCGCGCGCGAAGGCGTCGAGGTGCGGGGACACCGGGCGTGGATAACCGTAGGCGCCGAGGCGGTCGGCGCGCAGCGCGTCGAAGCTCACGACCAGGACGTTGAGGCCGGGCGACGGCGGCAGCTCGTCACGGAGGCCCGGCTCGGCTTCGCGGTCGCGACGCGCGCAGCCCGCGATCACCGCCACCAGGGCGAGACCGGCAACGAGCAGCGTTCCGCAGAGCCTCGGCTCCGCGAGGCGTGGCGATTTCACCCTCCCTCCACGATTCCGCTCATCCTAACGCGACCGCGCCGGGCACTCCAGCCACGGACGGCCCGACTCCATACCGTGATAGCTTTTCAGCGTTTCTTGTCCGTCAGCCTCGAGAGTGCGGGACCCTTTGTCTCCGCTCGATCGCCGGCGTAGCATAGTCCCGCCGACCGAGCGACACTGCGATGACGTCCAATATCTCGTCGACGGTACACCGGTGAGCGGGAGCGATCGGGGGCGGTATTGGCCCGTCGGCCTACTCGCGCTCCAGAATCTCGCGGTCTTCTGGAATCACTACTTTCGGGGTTTCGGCTTCCCATGGGACTTCCCTGCGGCCTACTTCGGGATGAGCGCGTTCTCGGTGAACGCTCTCGAGCATGGGTTACTCCCGCAGTGGCTGCCTTATCAATGCATGGGTTACCCCTATGTTCTCAATCTCCAGTCGGGGCTCTACTATCCGCCCCTGTGGGTATTCCCTCTCCTCCACCTTCCGTACGACCTTCGCGCCGCCACGATCCTCCAATGCCTCCACGTGCTGTTCGGCGCTCTCGGAATGTTCGCGCTCCTCCGACGGCTCTTCGGATCACCGGCCTACGCGGTAGTCGGCGCGTCGATGTTTCAATTCTTCGGCGGGTTTTACGGCAACGCTCAGCACCCCGACATCATACGCTCGTTCGCTCTCGTCCCCTGGCTCTTCCTGGCGTTCACCATCGATGAGAACTCGACGACTATCCGCACCGCCCGCTTTCTCTTTCTGCCGCTGCTCGTCTATCTCGCAGCCACGGGCGGCTACCCGGGCAACCTCATATCGACCTCCTTTGTTCTAGGGGTCTACCTTCTCATGCAGCTCGTCGCGTCCCTCGGGGAGCGCGCCACTGCTCGGCGAACCGCCGTCCTGAGCGCCACGATCGCGGGACTCTTCTTGCTTGGCTTGGCGCTCGCCGCCATTCACCTGGGTCCGGCCTGGGTCGAGCGGGAGCACTTGGCGAGGTCTGGTGTCCCGCAACGCTACATGTCCTTGTGGATCGAGCATCTACCGGCGCTCGTCTTTTCGAGCACGCCGGCACCCGGCGAGGTGTCGATGATCTCGACGTTCCTGACGATCCCGGGTCTCCTCCTCGCCTTTTTCGTTTCGTGGCAGGGCCTGAAGGAGCGGTGGGTCTGGGCGGTCGTGCTCGCCACCTCGGTCCTCATGGTGGCGGGCGAGAGATCTCTCTTCTGGAGAGCCATGGTCACGGTCGCCAAGCCCCTGGGTCTCTCCCGGTTTCCGTCCAGCGACTACCGTCCCCTCATCGCCGTCGCGTTGGTCGTCCTCGCGGGGCTCGGGCTGAGGTGTCTTCATCGCGGGGACCTGGGGCCCTGGAGCTTCGCCTTCCGCAGCGTCATGGCGCTCTCCGCGGTGACGGTTGGGGGGCGCGCGCTCTATGGAAGCTGGCTGGCCCGCCCGGTGGTGCTCGGCGTGACCGTGGCGCTGTTCTCGCTGGCCGTGGTCGCGGCTTTGCGCGCCCGCCGGCAGGAGGCTCGGTCGTGGAGAGCCGCGATCGCCGGTCTGGTCGCGCTGATCGCCCTCGACGCCCTCCGGGTCCTTCCCGATCTGAGGACATGGCGGGACCCGTAGATCGGCTCTCTCTACGAGAGGCGGGGCTGGGTGACATCGCCGTCGACGTTCGACGGCTTTCCGGG
>JBOGJF010000137.1:0-12491 GCA_050747785.1 Vicinamibacteria bacterium | reverse complement strand
TCCCGAAGCCTCTTTCTCCAGAGGCCGTTCCTTCCGAGCCTCCCGTGCCGGTTGTCGCCGAGCTCCCCGGGCCCAGAGTCGGGGAACCCATGCTCGAGTTCGGAAGCCACGGTGGTGCGCCCCGCTTCGAGAACGATACGGGGCTGCCTTTCACGCCAGACTCGAAACAGACTTTCCCGCCGGCTGAGCACGGTGAGCCGGTTGAGCCAGTCGACGAGGACCAAACCGTGTACTTGCCCCCGGCCGCCAGGGCGCCGCACCCAGTCGAGGTCCCGCAGCGTGCCGGCGGGCGCAAGACGGAGCAAGATCCCGATGCCCTTCCCACGGTGGACCCCAACATGGACATGGATATGGAGGGACTGAGCGAAGCGCTCAAGGGCGATTCATCCAAGTAGTCTCAACCGCTTGGGGTCCAAGTTGCGATGAGAGGCTCTATCACGTTGACAGTTCAAGGGTACGCCTGCTACGATGATTGAACGCGCGTAAAGCGGTCACCGAGGTAACATGGATCCGAGAAGTGCCCTTCCCCCCATGCCCAGCGCCGAGCCGCGGGCGGCATCGAAGCCGGACGACGGGTCGTCAAGCGCCGAAGACGAGCAGTTCGCTACCTACCGCGAGCACCTGGACGAGCTCAAGAAGCGTTTAGCGGAGTCGGGTTTCCTCGCCCTGCTGCTTATCGACGTCTCCGAGATCAACAAAGTAGAACGGGACTACGGGAGTGACGTCTACGACGATCTCATGAAGCTCGTGCGTGAAGTGGTTTTCGAGCTGAAAGGCAAACAGCTTCGTACCGGAGACGTCGTCGCGCTCAACGAACGGGCAGGGGACGTATTCCTGATCTTTCTCATGCCGCGGAACGCTCAGGAGCTCTTGCTAGCCGAGGATCTCGAGAAGATCGGCACCCGCATCGAAAGCTACCTGACGCGCAAGATATCCAAGACCGCCCTCCACTACCTACACGAACGGAGAGAAATTACGGTCGGCACTTCACTGGCGCTGCGCAATCCGCTCATCCGCGAAGAGCGGCTCATTCTTCGGGCCATCGAGGAGGCCAGGCAGGCGGCGCACGTGAACCGCCAGCGTCGCCAGCTGCATAACAAACAGCTTCTCCAGCGAATCATTCTCCGTCAGCAGATCGACACGGTGTTCCAACCCATCTTCGATTTGAGGACCGGAAAACCCCACGGCTTCGAGGCGCTTTGCCGCGGTCCCAAGGGAAGCACGCTCGAGACACCCGTGTCGCTCTTCGACGTGGCCACCAAGACCGATCTGCTGTTCGAGCTCGATCACCTATGCCGGCGCCAGGCGCTACAGGCGGGAGGCAATCTCGAGAGGCAGTACAAGTTGTTCATCAACACACTGCCGTTTTCCATGCGCGACCCCAGTTTCCAGGGGAAGTATCTCATCGATCTGTTCGAGGGAACGGACCTGGCTCCGGAGCAGATCGTGCTCGAAGTCACCGAGCGCCTGGCTATCGAGAACTACGCGCTCTTCGTCGACGCCATGAAGTATTTCTCGGATATGCGTTGCCTGATCGCGATCGACGACATGGGCGCCGGCTATTCCGGGCTCGAGAAGATCGTGCATCTTCGGCCCCATTACGTGAAACTGGACATGTACATGGTGCGCGACATCGACACCAGTTTCGTGAAACAACAGATGCTCCAGGCGTTCCGCATCATGGCAGAAAAAATAGACGCTCGTCTGATTGCCGAAGGCGTCGAAACGCTGGACGAGCTCGAGACCGTTCGAGAAATTGGCGTGGACTACGTACAGGGACATCTGCTCGCGAGGCCCTCGGCCGCCTTCCAGCTCACCCCAGACATCAAGCTCTGAGCTATTCGGATCTTTCCTCTTTTCTCCTTTCGTTCTCCGCTGCCCAGAATAGACCTTTCTGCAACTCCTGTGCATCAAACCCCAAGATGTGCGGGTTAGATCGACCCACCGTCGGTAGGCTAGTGCGAACGATGCACAATCTTATTGACAGCCTGATGGACGCGGGATAGTCTCCAGAAAAAGAGCCGCCGGGCCGGGCGCATCCCGTCGCAGGACTGGGAAGGCCGCAGAACGGAAGAGCTCACCGGGACGGGAGGACATCATGGCGACTAGCTCCGAAGCCATACGCCTCGATTACGAACCGAGGTCCAACTGGACGCGCGACGAGATACTCAAAACCACCCGAAAACTGGGCGTTCGCTTCATGCGCCTACAGTTCACCGACATTCTGGGCGTGAACAAGAACGTCGAGGTTCCCTACCAACAATTCGAGAAGGCTCTCGACGGGGAGATAGCCTTCGACGGTTCCTCGATCGAGGGGTTCGTCCGGATCGAGGAGTCGGACATGATGCTGCGCCCGGACCTGAGGACGTTTCGGATCTTCCCCTTCGCCTCGTTGAGCAATGGCGGCGGCAGCAAGGACGCGGCGACGCGCGTCGCCCGGCTCATTTGCGATATCTACCACCCCGATGGGACGCCGTTCGAAGGGTGCCCGCGCCTCGCTCTAAAGAGCGTGACCGCCGAGGCGAAGGGCATGGGCTTTACGATGATGGCCGGGTTGGAGGCCGAGTTCTTCCTCTTTCAGCGGGGACCGAACGGGCCAACCACCGAATCCCACGATGCCGGAAGCTACTTCGATCTCACGCCGGTGGACCGAGGCGAAGAGGCACGCCGCGACATCGTCAACTCGCTCGAGGCGATGGGATTCGAAGTGGAGGCGGCACATCACGAAGTCGCACCCGCGCAGCACGAGATCGATTTCAAGTACGCCGAGGCCCTGACGACCGCCGACAACATCGCTACTTTTCGATTCATCGTCCGGCACGTAGCGCTGGAGCACGGGCTCCACGCGACGTTCATGCCGAAGCCGATTTTCGGAATCAACGGCTCGGGCATGCATACCCATCAGTCTCTCTTTCGGGGAGAGACGAACGCGTTCTATGACCCGGATGGAGAGTTCCAGTTCTCCCAGACCGGACTCCACTACATGGGCGGAATTCTTCGTCATGCGAGAGGGTTCTGCGCCATCACCAATCCGCTGGTCAACTCCTACAAGCGGCTCGTTCCCGGGTTCGAGGCGCCTACCAATGTCGCGTGGTCCATGCGGAACCGAAGTCCATTGGTGAGAGTTCCCGAACGACGAGGAGCGGGCACGCGCATCGAGGTTCGCATGCCGGATCCCTCGGCGAATCCGTACCTCGCGCTGGGTGCCATGCTCAAGGCGGGCCTTGACGGGATCGAGCACAAGATGGATCCCGGGCCGCCGGTCAACAAGAACATCTACCAGATGAGCCATCGAGAGCGTCGCCGATTGAGGATCGACGATTTACCCGTCGATCTCAGGGAGGCGGTGGATGCTCTCGAAAAAGACAAGGTTATTCAGGGGGCTTTTACGCCTCACATCGTGAAACACTTCGTGGAGGCGAAGCGCGCCGAGTGGCACGACTACATCGCTCAGGTGCACGAATGGGAGCTGCGCCGATACCTGGCGGTTTATTAGGCAGGCAATCACTCGACGATCACGCTGACATAACGGAGCTCGCCCCGGCGGTTTACCTGCAAGACGATTGGGTCCCCGGGTTGAAGCCTTGCGAGCGACGCCCGTAGCTCAGACATCGAGGCAACCGGGAGGCGGTTGACGGCATGGATGACGTCGCCGGGCAGCAGCTCCTCGGCTTCGTAGTTCACCCCTTCGACGGAGCGGGCCGCGACCACGACCCCCGACCGCTTTCGCAAGCCCGGTAGCTTCGAAGCGATGCCAGCGCTGTAGTCGATGGCAAGAATTCCGAGCTCCTCGACCAGGTTGGCGTCTGGACTGACCATGTCGCGAAACCGATCCGGGTCATCGGGGCGCTCCACGACGCTGACGGTGTACTCGGAGATCTCCGCACCGCGTTGGACCTGTAGAATGGCCATCTCTCCAACCGCCCGCCGATAGAGATTGACCTGAAATTGCCGGCCGTTCTCCATGGTCTTTCCGTCCAAGGCGAGGACGACGTCGCCGATGCGCAACCCCGCCTCCTCGGCCGGGCCGCCCGGGTAGACGTCGCTGAGCACCACGCCCCACTCCCTTGGGAGATCCAGCCCGTGCGCCAGAGCCGGTGAGATGGTTTGAGCTCGTACGCCGATCTCGCCGCGCCTCACGCGGCCAGTCTTCCTGATCTGATCGAAGACATTGCGTACGATGTTACTGGGGGCGGCGAAACCAAGCCCTTCGCTTCCACCCGACTGCGTCAGTATCAGCGTATTGATCCCCACCAGGAGACCGCGGGCGTCGACCAGAGGCCCTCCGCTGTTCCCCGGGTTAATGGGGGCATCGGTCTGCACATAGATCATCGGATCCTCCGGACGAAGCTGGCGCGCGGTCGCGCTGACCACGCCGGTGCTCACGGAGTTCTCGAGACCGAGGGGGCTCCCGAACGCGAATACGAGTTGACCGGGCCTGAGCTCGTCGGAGTCACCGAACTCGAGGAAGGGCAAACCCGTTTCATTCGTCTTGAGCACGGCGAGATCCGTCTCGCGGTCGATACCCACGAGCTGTGCGCCGATGAGTCTGCCCCGAGGCTGCAGGATGGAGGCTCCGTCGGGTAGATCGTCGGCCTTGGTGGCCAGCATGACTTGCACGCGTCGGGCACCCGCGACGACATGAGCGTTCGTGACGATGTAACCGTTGGGATCGAGGATCACGCCCGAGCCCGCGCTCCGCTGATTCACGATGAGGCCGGTGGATCCGACCAGACCTTGGCCCGGAACGTACGCGGTCGAAAACACTTGAACGACGGCAGGATTCACACGCTCGGCAAGCGATTCGAAGGCACCGCTCACCTCGCGCAGGCGCTCTAGCTCCCGTTGCGCCCCAACGGCAGGAAGGGCCCATGTCGCAACCATCAGCATGAGAAGGGCACCCATTCTCATGGCGTGTCAGCTGCGGGTTATAGTCAGGAGGTTTACGTCGTCCGGAACCGGACGGCCGTTTCCAAAAGTCATCGCCTGATCCATCAGGCTCTCGATGACCCTCCTCCCGTCCGTCCCAACGAGTTCGGCCAGCACCTGACGCATCCGCCGGTCTTCGAAGAAATCCCCGTTCTCGCCTGTGATCGATCCGAGGCCGTCCGAGCCGACCAGCATCACGTCGCCCGCGCCCAGGGTGAGCCCGCGCGACTCGAACTGGGAGGGTTGACCAGGGTCCGGCTCGCCGAAGAGTCCCAAAGGAGGGCCGGCAAGCGCAATCTCGTCGAGGCCTTTCTCTCTCGCGCGCAGCACGAAGGGGTAGGGAAGTCCGGCATTGGCGAAAAGGACGCTCGGTTTAGCAGGCTCGAGAAAGACGACCGACGCAGCCGCGTACATGCCCTCGGGCATGATCCGGTGCAACCTTTTGTTCATTTCCTCCAGAAGCTCGACCGGCCCTTTGGCCCAAGTCGCGGATTCTTGAAAAATTCCCTTCAGCAACATCGTGGTGAGAGCGGCTTGTACGCCGTGTCCGATCACGTCGGAGACGATGATTCGCGCCCCCCTTCCATCGATGCTGAAATCGTAGAAGTCTCCTCCCAATGCGGCGCACGGTTGATACAGGTTCGCGAAGGCAAACCCCTCGAGCGTCGGCAGGCTTTCGGGGAGGAGGCTCCGCTGAACGCGCGCGGCCATCTCGAGCTCGCGCTCGAGTGAACGCGTCCGGTCGGAAAGCTCCCCGTGCTCCATCAGGAGCTTGTCCAGAGCGCTCACTTTCTCCGAAAGCTGCTTACGGAGCGACTTCTCTTCCAGCGCGTTGCGAATGATCATCAGCATGGCCTGGTTGTCCCAAGGCTTCTCGAGGTAGTGATAGAGGCCGACTTCGTTGATGGCGCGTATCGCGTTCTCTTTGTCCGCGTAGCCGGTGAGCAACAACCTTGCCGCGTCCGGCTGCAAGCGACTGACTACTTTCAGGAAATCAATGCCATTCATTTGCGGCATCAGAAAGTCGGAGATGACGACATCGAGCGGCGTGCGCTCCACCAGCCGGATGGCCTTCTTCGGGTCGGTGGCTTCCAAGACGTTGTAGTCGGTCTGAAGGCTGAACACGCCGCGCAACGAGGAAAGCACGAGCTCATCATCGTCCACGATGAGGATGGAGGCCGCTCGTTTCTCCGCTGCACTCATATCGTATCCATGCCCAACCGGTCCCAACAACCGCCCACTCAGGCGAATGCCTTCAGGATCTCCTTTTGAACGCTCATCAACTCTTCGTGAGCTTTATTGACCTCACGGATCTTGTCCTGTAGACGCTGAAGGAGAATCCTCTTTTCGAGGCCGTTTCGGATAATCAGCTTGAGGTCGTCGTTCTCCCAAGGTTTTTCGATGTACTGGTAGAGTCCGACGTCGTTGATCGCCTTGATGGCGTTCTCTTTGTCTGCGTAGCCGGTGAGGAGCACACGCGTCGCCTCTGGTTGCAGCTCCTTCACCTTGGCCAGAAACTCGATCCCATCCATATCCGGCATCAAGTAGTCGGAGATCACGAGGTCCACCCTGTGTTTTCGAATGTAATCCAACGCCTCTTTCGGGGAGGTGTAGGCAACGACCTGGTAATCGGTCTCCAGTGTCAAGAAGCTCTTGATGCTGGTCACGACCATTTCCTCGTCGTCGACCAACAGAATGGTGCTGGACGCAGATTGCTCCATGATTTCTCCAGTAGACTCTCAGATTTCGCCGGGTTGGCCCCCCTCGGGCACTTTCGACGGCAGCGTCACGGTGACGGTCGTACCCTTGCCGATCACCGATTGTACGTCGATCCGTCCGCCGTGTTCCTTGACGATCTTATAGCAGATGGGTAGCCCCAGTCCGGATCCCACGCCGACGCCCTTGGTGGTGAAGCCGGGGTCGAAGATCCGGGGCAGGTTCTCGGCACTGATACCCTTGCCGGTGTCGGCGAAGCTGATGATCACGTTGTCGCCGTCGAAGCGCGTGCGAATCGTGATCTTGCCGTTTCCTTCGATGGCGTGCGCCGCGTTCACCAGTATATTCATGAACACTTGGTTCAGCTGGTCGGGCAAGCACCGGACGTCTGGGATTTCTCCATAGTCGCGCGTCACCTCGATTCGATTCTTGATCTCGTGGTGAACGAGAGTGAGCGTGCTTTCCAACCCCTCGTGGAGGTTCGCCGCTTTCGGCTCTGCCTCCTCCTGGCGGGCGAAGTTTCGCAAGCTCCTTACTATTTTGACGATGCGGTCGCACGCGGTCTTGTTGATCTTCCCGATGCTCTGGAGGATCTCCACCGCGTTCTTCAGGGCTGGATCTTCCCTGGCTTCCGGGGAGGCCTTGTCCAGCGCTTCGCGAAGCTTCTCGAGGGCGCGGAGGGCAACGTCACTGTTGGAGTTGATCGAGCCAATCGGAGTGTTGATTTCGTGAGCCACTCCGGCGAGTAGGTTACCCAGGCTGGCCATCTTCTCGGAATGAAGGAGAGCGGCCTGCGTGTCTCGCAGCTTGCGGTTGGTCGAGTCGAGTTCGGACGTTTGCTCGGTGACGTCGCGATGAACGATCAGTTGCCCGAGCATTCGGCCCTCGTCGTCTTCGATCGGCGTGCGCTGAACGTGGAGGAGTCGCTCACGGGGGTGGTTAATTTCAAGGTGGAAGTCGGTCGCGTTGTTCTCGAGTGCGGCTTCGGCGCGGGGCCTGGCCTCTTCGCGGAGAGAGGATAGAACGACTCGCCGGTACGTTGGCCAATCCAAATCCTTGGCTTCGGTCGCGGATAGGCCGAACAGATCCGCGAAGCGTTGGTTGGTGCCCATGAGCTCGCGTGAAGCACTGAACACAATGGCGGCGTCGGCAAGCGCGTCCAGGAGGGCGTCGAAGCGTGGCGCGGTCGTCTTGGCGCGGAACTTCCGTCCTGGCTTGTCCGGTTGACTTCCCGACCGCGGTGGTTTGGTCATGCTCCCGCTCTGGTAATGAGACTCCGCAGGCGTTTCACGAGGGCCTTCAGGATGCTCTGCCCTAGCTCCGGATAATCCAGCAACAAGTCATAGAAATCCTCTCGGTCGACTCTCAGCAGCAGAGTTTCATCCAACGCGCTCGCGCTCATCACTCGGGTTTCCGCCTCGAACAGGGTCCACGCTCCCAAGGCTTCCTTCGCACCCAAGTTCACGACTTCTCTTCCTTCCTTGCTGAGTCCCACCCGGCCTCGAATGATGACGTACAGCCCGTCGGCCGGCTGGCCTTCCTCGAAGATAGAAGCGCCTGGCGGGTAAAGCACCTCCTCGGAGATTGAGGCCAACAAAGCCAGATCCTCGGTGCGGGCCGCGGATAGGAGATCGACGTTTTGGAGCAGCAACACTTTTTCCACGACGGTGTACACGGCGGCCCGATGGTACCGTGGCCGCTTCAGCCGCTCAACCGGCCGCGCGCATACTCCACCGCCTCCTTCAAGACCGGTGTCTCTCTCGCACGCGCTCTGTCCAAGACAGGGGCGAGCTCGATGATTTGGAGCCTTCCCACTACAGTCGCCGCGCAGGCGGCGAGCCAGGTGTCTTTGCCAGTGATGAGCTCGCGCAGGACGCGGTCCAGTTTGAAAGAGGAACGGTCGATCAGCCGCGTTCCGAGATCGGGAACGGTCTCCGGAGAAGTCGCTTCGAGCAAGAGGAGGAGCCGGTTTTTGTGATCCGTGGTGAGCAGGTTCCCCAAGAACTCGAGAGCGGCTGCTCGGACCGGCGGTCGACCGTTCACGACCGCGTGCCAAGCATTGTAGATATCATCTTTCGGGTAGAGCAGTCCCAGTAGTCGGAAGATGCGATCCCTCGTGAAATCGAAGCGTTCGGTAAGGGCGTGCTGCAGGAGAGCCATCGAATCATCCTCGAGTCGGTTGCGTCGGATGGCGGTGAGCCTCGCTGCATCGCTCGAATAGGCATCCGCTTCCGCGTGCAAGATCCGATCGACCTCCAACCGGTCGAACTTGAGCTTCGAGTCCCGTGCCCGCATTTTTCCCAACGATTTGACGATCTGATAGTGCGTCGCCAGATCGTCGTCCGGTAAACAGGCGAGGAGCCGATTGACCGCAACCTGGCTGTCGAATTCACCTAGTACCCGCGGCAAACCGCGGCGAAGCTCGATGGGCTGGCTTACGTCCTCGAGCAAGGTTGCGGCGGCCGCGATCACCTCGTCGCCGAGGCGAGCGAGCGCCTTCCGCGCCGGGGCTCGCAACCGCCGGCGGCCGACCTGCTGAATCAGGTCGGGGATTAGGCTCTTGTCATGGAGTCTCCCGGCACTGGCCGCCGCCGCCCGTGCCACGTTGCTCGAGGGATCCCTCAACAACTCGCGAAGCATGGGACGCAGCTCGCCGTTGCCCTCGATGAAGCCCAGGGAGCGCGCCGCCAGCTCTCTTTCCTCCACACGGTTGGAGCTCCCGTAGCGAATCGGGAATGACTCGTCCAATACACCTTCCAGTACGGCCGGGGTGGCCTCCATACTGTCGAAGACGGCATGGATACCCGCGACATTGCCGTCTCGAAAGACTGCATGAAGCTCCTGCTCTCCTCGCGACTGGTCCATCCGATAGAGGAGAAGGAGGCCTTCCGCCCTCACCACGGGGTTGGGATCGGTTATTAGATCGCTCACGCGCTGGAGCGGCGGAGGATGGGCGTGACTGCAGAGCACGCGGATGGCGGCGGCTCGAATCTCTGGGCTCTCATGTGTGGTGAGCCGTTCCACCGGCTCGATGACGCCTTCGTCGTCGGCACCGCGAAGAAGCTCGAGGGCGTAGAGGATCTGCTTTTCGTCCGAGCTCGTCAGCACCTGACGAAGGACGGAAAGGCTTTGCGGATCCTGAACGTCGGCGGTGAGCGCGGCGACATCGATATCCCGCCGCGCCAGAGAGGCGCGAAAGGCCCGAACGTATTCGCGCCTGAGCACGTAAGTAAAGACCAGCCATGGCACGAGGAGGCTCAGTACAATCAAGCTCACCTGATTGACGCTGAGGGCCAGCAAGGTCGTCGATAGAAGAATAAGTAGCCCTCCCACGCCCCGGCTGACGCGCTCGACGAACATGTCCATCCAAGCCTTCGCTCGATTCTTTACTTCCAGCGGGATGGGTAAGTAGAGAATCTCGACACTGCTTTTGTTGACCGAGTTCCCGAACCCATCGTCGGAGAGCTTCAGAAAAGCGGCGCTGAGCAGGCTGGGCGCCCAGAGAAACCAGAAGGAGCCCAGCAGGAGTCCCGTGGGAAGAAAGAGGAGGCCAGCACCGACGCCAAAGCGTGTGAGAACGCGGCCCGCGAGAAGGAGTTGCGAGAGAAACGCCAAGGTATTGATCGCGGCAAAGAACGTGCCGAAAAAGCGGGTCAAGGAGTCCAGGGTGTCGAAGGATTGTTCCGCCACGACGTTGAACTGATAGTCAACGAGTGTGGACGTCACGCTGATCACGGTCGTCGTAACGGTGAGGAAGAGGAGGTAGCGGGAACCGAGGATCAGCTTCACGGTGCCCCGCCCCTCTTTCGCCAGTGATCGTGCCCTCGTCTCCTGGCGACGCAATTCGGTGAACCGTTCGGACAAACGATCCCGCTCCACGTGTTGTATCCGCGCGGCGAGAGCGGCGATGATCAGGAGCAAACTCGCGGCACACAGCAGGAGAGCGGAAGTTCCGATGAAACGGACAAGGGAGGAAGTCAGCCCGCCGCCGGCAATTGAGCCTAGCAGGCCGCCAGCGGTTACGGTGCTGAAGAGCCGTCGCCCCTCGTTGGGGTAGAAAATATAGTTGGCCAGGAGCCAAAAGAGCGTCGGCATGACGACGGTGAACACGCTGACCCACACATAGAAGACGTAAGGAACAAACGGCCATCCGGAGCCGACCGCCCACCAGAAGAGAACGAGGTTGACCGCGAAGAAGAGAGACGCGCCGGTGAACACGCGGTTCAGCTTGAATCGAGTGACGACTCGGGAGAACGCCGTGGCCACAAAACCCAGCACCGCTCCGATGAGCAGGTACACGTAGGGAAGCTGGTCGGCTCCGAACGTGGTGAGGAAGAGGGAGCTCCGCACCGGCTTGAGTATGTAGCTCGTGGCGATGATGAGGCCAAGCAGGCAGAACATCGCGGACGTCGGACGGAGCTCTCCAGGACGGACGCCGATGACCTTCGCCAGGCTCATGAGCCGACCGGCAGTCTAACCAAGTTCGCGCGGTTGGGGTACCGCCGCTCGGGCCCGGACTCGAAATCGGCTCAGTCGGGAAACGGTTCGAGGAGCTCGTTTGCCCTCGGCTCGCGGGCTGGGCTAACATCGATCGGAACATGAAAGGACTGGCCTTCTCTCTGGCGTTCGTTGTGCTCTTCATGTGCGGTCTGCAAGCGGCCGAGACCGTGCGGTTGTCTTGGGATCACGGGACTGACTTCAGCACGCTCAAGACCTACGGTTGGATGAGCACGCAACAGCCACTTCCGGACGAGGCGAACCACATTCGCATCACCGAGGCGATCGAGAGAGCCGTCGAGCGCAAGGGCTTCCAGAAAGCGGCATTCGGGGATCCTCAGGTTCTTCTGCTCTATCGGGCAGGCATCCAGCAAGAAGTCGGTGCGCAGAGCTACCAGACGGTGTCGTCCTTCGATCCCACGGCGGTGAAGACGATGATGGATTTCCACCGTGAAAAGAGAGGCACGTTGACCATCGAGATGTTCGATGGCGGGACGCGCCAGATTATCTGGCGGGCCGAGGGAAGCGACGTGCTACCGAAGCCCGACAAAATGGAGAAAGCCATCACCAAGGCGGTCCACAGTCTGCTGCGCCACTACCCTCCCGGCAGCACGCCCGATCCTCCCCTGCCTTGAGAGTGCGTTAGCGCCGCGGGCCTCGTCCGCTCGCGCAAGCCCGTCGTGTTTTTCATTGGCCTGCTAGGATCGTCCCCGGCCGGGTTTCATTCTCGCTTAAAGAAACGGACCTCGAAACGCGCTTGCGTTCTGAGCTATAGTGTTTCTGCGGTTCGAGAGCCTCAACGAACCAAGCGGGCCAGAAGCATGATCCGGTTTGTCCAGTCCCTAGGCATCGCTTTGTTTTCGCTCGCGTCACTAACTGCGTCCGCTCCCTTGCTCGCTCGTCAGGCTTCTGAACAAGAGACGCCCCCCGACGGTAGGACGCGCGCCGAAGTGTTGCGTGAACGAAGAGAGGAAAAGAGCCGAGAGCTCGCGCCCGAGGTGGTTCACCCTTGGGACGCGCGCCTGCGCGGGTGGGAGGAGTCCCAGTTTCCCCGCAACTGGTTGGTCAAAGGTTGGAGAGGCTTCCGTCCGGTGTTCGGTGGGATGATTCCCGGGTCGGGGACGGTCTTTGGCGGGGGCTACATCTATGGTCTCGGGGCGCAACGTATTCAGGCTCAGGCCAACGCCCGGGTCTCGACGAAGGGCTACACCCAGTTCGACGGGGAAGTTCTTTTCCCGCCACCCCAGGACCATCGACGGCTCGAGTTGAAGTTCAGGGCGGAAAGCCGGGATCTGAAGGCCGTCAACTTTTTCGGCCTGGGCAATGGCTCGAGCGCCGACAACGACACC
>JBOGJF010000136.1:0-3546 GCA_050747785.1 Vicinamibacteria bacterium | reverse complement strand
CCCTGCTCGGACTCTTGCGGGCAGGGATCGTCGAGTTGGAGAGCGCGGAAGCGGGCCGCGAGGTCGCCGCGAAGGCGAAACCCGCGAAGCCGGACAAGCCAGCCCCACCCGCTGAGGGCGTACCGTCCGCCAACTCCGCCAACAAGGACCGGCAGGAAATCGAGCGGGTGTTCACGGAGCTCCAGAAACAGAATGACTGGGAGGCACTCGGCCTCGCTCCTGGGGCGGACCCAAAGGCCAGGAAAAAAGCCTTCCGGGAGAAGACGTTCCAGTATCACCCCGACCGGCACCACCGCATCAGCGATCTCGTGCTCGAGAAGAAGCTCTCCTTCATCGTCACCCGTCTCAATGAGGCGTTCGTCAACCTGTCCAATGAAGCAGACAAAGTCGCCCCGAAACACGTTTCTGGGACGGCGGGCTCGCCACCGACCGAATCGGCGGCCGACAAGGAGCAGGAACGGGCGAGGGCGCTCTATCTTCAGGGCAAGCGCGCCTACGATCGGATGGACTATTGGGAGACTATCCAGTTCTGTCGGGAAGCGATCGAGATCGTCAACAACCGGGCCGAATATTTCTATCTGCTCGCACGGGCTCTGGCGCGAAATGCAAACTGGCGCAAGGAAGCAGCGGAGAATCTTCGCAACGCAGTTAGACTGGACCCGATGAACGTCGAGTACCTCTTAGCCCTCGGTGAAATTTATCGGCGTGAGGGTTTGGAAGTACGCGCCCGCAAGACATTCGAACTGGCAAAGAGCATCGATCCGAGCTGCAATATCCCGGAAGAAGGCTGAAAGTAGTGCCACGATGAAGACCGTTCTCGATCTCATTGCCGAGTTTGGGGCCCTCAACGATGCCAAGATGCGCACGGGCAGCAATCTGCCCCCGGGAGACGAGGAACGGTGGGCCGAGCTCAAAGCCTTCTACGAGCTCTCGATGCACCAAGATGGGCTCGAGCTAGACCGAAACGCGGCACAAATCACGGCCGCTGACATCCGCAAGCGTCTCCACGATCGCGAACGGATCCGCGTGCCCACGGACGCTCCCGTGGTCTTTCAGCACTCCGGCGAGCATTTCACTGGCCGTGTCGTCAACCTGAGTCGAAGGGGGCTCTTCTTGGCTTCGGAGCGTCTTTTCGAGGCCGGAGCGCGTCTCGAGATCTGCCTTTCCCAAATCGACCGCGACACGGAAGACCTGTTCGAAGTCGAAGGCGAGGTCGCCTGGGTTACCAAGCATGGTGTTGCCGAGCTCGACCTTCCGCGCGGAATGGGGATTCACTTCGTCGATCCCCAGCCCAACGTCGTCGAGATGCTGGACTCCTACGTGGTGGAGACCATCGCCCGGCAATTGTCCCGCCTCTGGTAGCGATCGCCGCTCGGATCCAAAGGACGACGGCACCGGATCGACTCAGCACCCTCTAGTCAGCGCTAATCGAGGCCTTGTCTTCTTGCCTCCGCTCCGTCGCGCGACGGAGCACGGAGATGAGCCAGAGGGCGCCGGCGATGATGACGAGCAGCATGAGCCAGCGTAAGGCGCTCGCCAGGAATGCCGCATCGAGCTCCGGCCAGGGGAACTGACTGAGAATCGCCCCCCGCTCGAGCATCCAGTGCCATCCGGTGTGGGCCACGAAAACCGAGAGGATGATGATCCCCGCGCGTTCCGCGACCGCGTAACGGAACAGCAGAGACAGTATCGGGATCACGAGCGAGAGCACGAGAAGCTGTCCCAGCTCGACTCCGACGTTGAAGGCCACCAACGACGTCAAGAGATGAGAACCGGCAAACTGCAACGTCTGGCGCAACGCGAACGAAAACCCCAAACCATGCACGAGGCCGAACCCGAACGCGATCATCCACCGACGCCCGACGTTCACACCGATCACGTTCTCGAGCGCCATGTAGACGATGGAGAGAGCGATGAGCATCTCCACGAACGGCGGAAACCAGAGCGCGTCGGGGGCCAAACCTAAAGCCGAGGCAATGAGCGTGATCGAATGCGCGATCGTGAACGAAGTCACGACCAGCACGAGCGGACGGAATCGACGAAACGGGATGATGAGGCAGAGAAGAAAGAGCAAATGATCGATTCCGTCGAGGATGTGGAAGAAGCCGAGGTCGACGAACCGCAACGCAGCCTGATGCCACCGTGGATCGAGTCTTATCACATCCGGGCCGGCCGGAAACTCGAAGGCACGCACGACGCCGCTGGGCGGTAGGAAGCGAATCACGTTGGTGACACGCAGGCCCAGACGCTCGAACTCCGGATGGATCGAGAAGTCCGATGCATCCGATTCGATGGGGTAGCGCAGCAGAACGTCGAGAAGCCCCTGCTCCCAGTAGAGCTCGGTATCCTTGGGTAGCGGCTCGCCGGTGACGTGAGCCAGGGCGGTCTCGTAGTCCGAGAACGATCGGTCCGATGGCAGGGACACCCGGGCGGCAACGAGCTCGGGTGTCGGGAGGAGCTTCTCTTCCTCGTAGAGCTTTACGGAGTCCACGATCCAGACGGCGACCGCGTCACGCAGCACCGTGTCGACGCGCCCCAGATCCAGGTAACCCGGTTCCCGCGTCGGAACCGTCATGTCTTGCATCGCGGGGAGCGGTACGCGGACCAGAAGGGACAATTGACGCCCCTCGGGCTTGATGAATGCCTGGATGACGACGTCGGTCGGGATGTCGTGCGCGGCCACTTGCGTCGGGAGCCAACACACCCGTCCCCCGAGCAGGATGACCAGGATTCCGATGACGCGCTTCAAGGCGACTCCTCTAGTTTTCCGGCACAGGATAACGGCGATCGGCGCGGGATGACAAGCCTCGACCGCAGATTCCGCTTGCCCCCGAGCGTGTTTTCTGAGATACATTTCCCCCATTATTAAGGAGGTAGAAGGATGGGGCGTTCGCTGCGGAAACGTAATGTCTTGATCGGGGCAGGCTTCATCACGGTCCTCATCGCCCTGGGCATCGGTCAGTTCCTGCTGGAAGAGACGGCGGTCGCGCAACAAGTGCAGGCTCCCATGTTCGAAGTGGATCCCCTGTGGCCGAAGCCGCTGCCGAATCACTGGATCTTGGGCTCCGCGATCGGTGTGACCGTCGACCCGCAAGACCACGTCTTCATCTTCCATCGATACGGCACTTGGAACGAGGGGAACGAGATCAGCGCCGCAACCGATCCCCCGACCGCGGTCGACTGCTGCGTCCCGGCGCCGCCCATTTTGGAGTTCGACCCGGCCGGCAACCTGGTGGGCCACTGGGGTGGCCCGGGGCAAGGCTACGAATGGCCGGAGGCGAACCACGGTATCACCATGGACCCCAAGGGCAACTTCTGGCTGGGCGGGAACGGGGGGGGAGACTCTCAGATTCTGATCTTCACCCGCGACGGGAAGTTCATCAAGCAGCTTGGCCACCAAAAAGCGCGTCTGGTGCCGGGCGGAGAGCAGCCGACCTATGAAGGGGATAGCCACGACCCGGTAAGCTTCGGGAGAGTGGCGAAAATCTCATTCGATCCGCCAACCAACGAGGCCTACGTCGCCGACGGCTATCTCAACAAGCGGGT
>JBOGJF010000135.1:0-2010 GCA_050747785.1 Vicinamibacteria bacterium | reverse complement strand
AAAAGGAAGTGATTCTGGCCCTTCTTCATCCGCAGCTGCTCGATCGCGGCGTCGATGACGTCCCGGGCGGTGGGATCTTCCAAGACCCGATAGACATCGAATCCTCGTTCGAAGCCGTAGACCTGAGACACATAGACCCAGGAGGCGACGCCGGTAGTTTGATAACCGTGGCCGGCGAGTATCTCAGGAAGGTAGGGGACGGATCGATCCAGTTTTTCCCACTTCGTTGCCCCGTGAAAGGACGGCATCAAGCCCGTCAGCATCGACATGTGAGTGGGGAGGGTCCACGAGGAGGTGGCGACCGCGGTCTCGAAGACGACGCCGTCCTTGGCGAAACGGTCGAGGTTCGGGGACGTGTTCCGTTCGTAGCCGTAGGTGCCGAGGTGATCGGAGCGCAGGCAGTCGATCGAGATGAGAATGAGGTTGGGCTTCGCGAGCTCGCCGAGCTTGGCAGGCGAGCTGGCCAGAACGGGGTCTCCCCAGGCCGCGAGGATCGGTTGTTGGGCGGCCTCCGCGGTTCGCGTCTTGGTCTCGAACGTGAGAGCGACCCTTTGCCCCGACCACGGACTCAGGTCGATCGCTCGCGCCATCCATTGATTGGACTGATGCCGCTCGAGCGTTCCGGAAAAGAGCGGGTCCTCTTTGACGGGTGGATCGACGTGGACGAGAAAATCCACGGCGGCAGCGAGAGGCCCATCTCCCAGAGGTGTTGCGCCGATGGAGAAACTGAGGATCGGATCGGGCGGGACATCGACCTGGTAGGTCAGTCGCGAGGGCAGGGGGGGCGTCAAGGACGCCATCGTCTCACCGGCCAGCGTGACGGGCGACGAAAGAAGACCGTCCTTGCGAACCGATCGGAACTGAACGGGATCGAAGTCGGTCTCCGCGTCGTCCAGGCGGTCCACGAAAGAGAATGGGCTCGTGGCGGGCTCGGGTGGCGGCGAGCACGCGCACACGACCAGGACCGCTAGAGCGAGGGCGCCTGTCAACCGCGAGCGTGTTCCGCGCGAGGGGATCATCCTCTAATTGATGTAGCCGAGGGCTCGGAGCTGCTCTTCCAATTCCTCGTCCAGGACGATTTCTTGGCCGCCGCGCTCCGCTCGCAGGATCCTCGCTTGGTCGATGAACGTGCGCGCCTCCGCCCGTAGGCTGCCGAGATCGCGGGCCGCGTCCCGTAGGAGGTTCGTTGTCTCTTCCGGATCGCTCGAAAGATCGTAGAGCTCTTCCTGGACGACTTCGGAGACGAACCGTTCGTCTCCGACAACGCCTTTCATCGTGACGATATACTTGAGGTCGCCCTCGATCAGAGCGACCTTCATGGAAGCTCCGGCCGTTGGCTTCGGCTCCCAGGTGATCTCGCTCATCACCCGCGTCGGCTGGTCGATCCCGTCGAAGTATCGATCGAGACCGGAGTATTCGTGGTGGGGAGGCTCGAGCCCGACCTGGTCGACGATCGTGGGCAGGATAGAGAGGTGATTGACCAAACCGGGGAAGCGTCCGGTTCGCGTCCCGCCCGGCCATTTCACGGGCCATTTGACAATGAGGGGAACGTGCAGAACTTCCTGATAGATCGACTCGCTGTGCTGCCATAGCTCACGCTCCCAGAACGACTCTCCGTGATCGGCGGTGAGCACGATGAGCGTCCGATCGTAGAGACCCTGTTCCTTGAGACCATCGAAGAATCTCCCCAGCTCTCGATCGAGGTACGCGATCTCCCCGTCGTAGAGATTCACGAAGTGTTGGATCTCCTCGGGTCCCTTGGGCGGCTTGCGATAGATGATCTTGGGCATGATGTCCGAGATGTCAGGCGGACGCTCGTCGAAGCGATCCAAGAAAGTTCGTGGTGGGATATAGGGCCAGTGGGCGTCGAACAAGTGTAGGAAGAGAAAGTGATTCCGGGTGCGAGCCTGGCGGGTGAGATCGAGCGCCGCGTCGACGACCTGCTCCGCCCGCGAGTCGTTCAAAACACGGTAGACATCGAATCCTCGCTCGAAGCCGAATGCCTGGGAC
>JBOGJF010000134.1:0-4082 GCA_050747785.1 Vicinamibacteria bacterium | reverse complement strand
GCGTTGGCCAGCCGGAGGGCAACCCTTCCTTGAAGCGAGGCCATCACGGCGTGGTAGGCGAAATCCGGATCGACGACGGTCTTCATCCAGTGAAAGTTCTCGTAGATCGAGTGGTACATCCCGTAGTCGGCGCCGTAGTACATGTCGGAGGAGGGTAGAGCGAGGTGATTGAAGAAGGGCGCGGCATCGTCATAGGGTGCTTCGAAAACGTAAGGTTGCTGTAACTCCTGTTCTGGATCGAAGAACTCGCCCCAGCCATCGACGCCCGGCACCTTGCGGTATTGATTCTGGAGATCGCGCCAGGCTTCGAAGAGGCTCCTGCCGGTTCGGGGATCCTTGATGTCTCGTACCACGTCGCGGAAGAGTCGATGGAGCACCGGATGCGCGGCGACGCTCAGAGGTCTTTCAGTATTGAAGACGGCTGAGTCCATGTTGATGTAGGCCACCGCTTTTTCGAGGAGCTCTTCGCCGTGCTCTTCCACCCACTCGGTGCTGCCGCCGAGCAGCATCTCCTCGGCATCCCAGAAGCCGACGACCAGAGTTCGTCGAGGGCGGTTGCCTTCACGGGCCAGCTCGCCGAGTCCGCGGCAGAGCTCGAGGAGTGCGGCGGTTCCGCTCGAAGGATCGCCGGCGCCAAAGATCCAGGCGTCATGATGATTGCCGAGACCGACCCATTGATCGGGAATGGTCTCACCCGGCAGGCGGCCGATGACGTTCCAAATGGGGCGGTCGCGATTGTCCATTCGCGCTTGCACGCGGATCTTGGCTGGCCCGGGGCCGATTCTGTAAGTTAGGGGTAGCGCGCCCTGCCATTCGAGCGGCGCGGGCGGTCCGGCGAGATGGCGCAAGATCGTCTCCGCGCTTCGAGAGGAGATCGGCACCACTGGGATACCCGGCAGCTTCACTTCCTCGAGCGACAGCCGACGGGCTCCCGGAACGGACGCCCAACCCGGACTCAAGGGGTCGCCGGCGTAAGGAAGAAACTCGACCGAGCGTCGCATGATAGCTCCGGGAGGGCGCCAGTTTCCTTTGGGATAGACCTCGCCGAAGGGAAATCCGTCCTGCTCGGGATCGGCATAGAGCAAGACCGCCGAAGCGCCGTAGCGCTCGGCGTTCGCCACCTTGCGGCCGTCGCCCGTCTCGTAGTAACGAAGCAAAACGATCTTGCCGCGGAAGTCCACCCCCATGGTTTGGAGCGCTTCGAAGTCCTCCACGGATCCGTGATGGGCGTAGACGACTTGCGCGGTCACGTCGCCGGAAGCCGAATAGCCGTTCCAACCCGGATGCTCGCCGACGTGCTCGGTGAAAGGGTCCCCCTCGATGCGGTCTTCGGTTGTGGGGATCGCCTGTTCAACCGGCTCCAAGAGATCGACGGCAACCGAGACGGGAGCAGGGAGGTGCGCGTCGTAGCGCACGAGCTCGGCCTCGAAACGGTATTCGCGGAGCCGCTCCAGTATGTAATCGGCGGTGATACGCGCACCCTCGGTGCCGGTCCGATGCGGCCGGCTGGTCAACCAGTGAAGATGCCCCTCGATCCGCGCCGGAGTGATCTTCCCCTGCAGGAGGGATTCGATCTCGGCTTGACGGCGAGAGGCATCGGGGGAGAAGCCAAAGTGAACGGTTGCGGGCGGGGTCTGCGCGGCCAAACCAGTCACCAGGGCGACGGTCAGAAGGGTTTTTCGGAGGATACGCGACGAGAAGATCATCTGGACTGGCTCAGCGTCGATGTGTGAGGAAGCCCTCGGTCCCGTCCAAGACGAGCCTCGCATCGAGGTTCTCTTGCCGGAGCGTTCCGAAGGCGAACATCGTGTAGACCGCGTTTCTCGCCAGCCCGTAGGGCACGACCGGCACCACGGGTTCACTCGTTCCCGAACGGCGCACTTCCAAAGGGTGGTTGCCGGCCTCGAGACTCCTATAGGGAGCCTCTTCGACGTACTCGACACGACGCACGAGAGCGGTGCGGCGGTTCTGCCAAAGGTCGAGAGGGGCGGGGAAGTCAGACATCGCGTTGATGAGGCGTATTCTCGCGCCCTCCCGGCTTGGAGCCGGATCGTCGCGAATGGCGGCCACTCTAAGCGTACGAAGTTCTGCCAGACCGGCGGCAACGACCGTCACGACGTCTCCCGATGCGACACTGAACATGGTGTCGAGCTCCACGGTCCGCGGATCGATGGCGGTCTTCGGCGGGGGCACGAACGTGATGCGATGGGTACCCGGCTCGATATGCTCGTAGCTCGTGACCTGCGGGTAACTAATCCGTTCACGGAAGACCCGCCCGTCGAGGCGGACCCGCCCTTCGTCGAGGTCCCCACTCAAGTTCGCGAGTCGGAGCCAAGGACCACCGGAAATGGGGTTTATCGTCGGCTCGGTGGCGCCGGTCACGTTGGGCGCGTCGTCGCCGCAACCGGCCAAAAGGGCCATGCAGCAAAGGCTTATGAGGACCAAAGGTCGCCTAGCCATGCTGCCGATTATATCCCCACCACCTGTTCCACTCGAGAGACGTGCCGGGTAATCGGCCTCCGTCGTGGGCTCCGTTCGAGTAGGTGGCACCAGTAACTTCCCGACAATTGGGTTGTAACTTCTCGACAATTTGGTTGAAATATCCTCTCAAAAGCAGTAGAGTCCCCCCGGGCAATCGGAAAGATCGATTGCAGGTGAGTCCAAAGAGTCCACTTCGTTGCCGCCAAGGCTTTTTTCGGCGGCGAACCCCGGAATCATGCACAATCCGAAGGTCCTGAATTTCCAGGATTGGTTTCCAATTTGCCCCAGCGTGTCTGCCCACGAGCAGACGAAGGAGGGTTGTTATGAAAAGGTTCGGTTTCGTTTTGGCAGCCATGCTAGTGGGTGCCGCCGTCTTTGCCCAACAGGCGCCATTGACCGCGGAGCAGCAGGCGGCGCGCGACAAACAAACGGCTCTTGAGAAGGCCACACCGCAGCTCCAAGTCACCGAGGAGGTCCTCAAGTTAGTCATTCCTGGTCACACCATCGGGGAAGCGACCGGCGTGGCGAAGAATTCCAAGGGGCACCTGTTTGTGTTCACCCGAAGCGGCGAATCCGGTATTGCGTTGGGCGGCACCGCGTCGCAGCTCTACGAGTTCGATCCGAACCTGAAGTTCGTGAAGCGGTGGGGTGAGGATAACTACGCTTCGTCCTTCGCTCACACCGTCCGAGTCGACAAGTACGACAACGTGTGGATGACGGATGAAGGTTCGAACATGGTCGTGAAATTCAATCCGGATGGCACGGTGGCGATGGTGCTGGGGAGAAAACCGGAAGCCATCGGTTGGCTCGAGGCCCACATAGAACGCGGTGAGCAGCAGCGCTACAATGAACGCTACCCGGTCGGCAACATGGGGACTTTCAACCGACCGACCGACGTGGCCTTCGATACCCAGGACAACGTCTTTGTGTCCGATGGCTACGGTAACTCGCGCGTCGCGAAGATCGACAAGAACGGGAATTGGGTGAAGGTGGTCGGCACGAGAGGCTCCGGCTCGCTACAGTTCTCCACGCCCCATGGCATTGGTTCCGACGCCAAAGGCAACATCTACGTAGCGGATCGTGGCAATCGTCGCGTTCAGGTCTTCGATCCCGACCTGAACCACCTCCGCAACATCGAGACCGTGGCCGCCCCGTGGACCGTGTGTGTCTCACCGGGCGAGCCGCAGTATCTCTTCAGCGGCGACGGCACCGGCAAGCTCTACAAGACCGATCTGGAAGGGAATCTCCTGGGTTGGGCCCAGACCAGCCTGAACCATGGTCAGACCGGCTGCTTGATTCACACGCTACACTGCGAGTCGGCAACCGTTCTGTATAAGGGGGACTGCTCGACCTGGACGGTGGAGAAGATCACGATCAACGGCGGCGGCGTCTCGGACGCGGCCCGCTAAGACCCACCAGGATTACTCGAGAGGCAAAAAGGCGCTCGGCTGCTTCGGCGGACGGGCGCCTTTCATTCGTGCGCCAGGCATGGCGCGCAGCGCCGTGACGGGCGCTGTCAACGGTGGAGCGAAAGTGAAACCGGAAGTGACTAGGAGGTGCCCCGGAAGGGAAGTCCTCTGGGGGTCTCGATGGCAGGAACC
>JBOGJF010000133.1:0-2369 GCA_050747785.1 Vicinamibacteria bacterium | reverse complement strand
CCACAACACCATGCCTGGGGACGACACCGCCCTCCACGATCCGACGAGGATTCCTTTCAGCATGTCCGCGCTCCTCTCAGGCCAGATCGCGTCAAACGAAGAAAGCGAACGTCGCCAGGAGATCCTGCAACCAAATCATCCATTTCGAAGCCCATTTTCGTGCGGGAAGCGTGGACTCGGGCTCCAGCCTTCGTGAGTTATTGGTGTAGTTCAGATCGAGGGCTAACTTCCGATCCGGGTCGACGACAGCAAACTCCAATCGAGACGGCCTTTCTTCGACATAGAGCTGCCATCGCGAGACACCGTCCCACTGTTTACGAACCTGCGTCCCATCGGCGAAAACCATCTGGACCTCCACCGGAAACATCGCTCCACCGATGCGGCGGACGACGACCTCGGTGCGGTATCTTTCGGGCTCGTCGTTGCCCGGGGAGTACTCCAGGTTTCCACCTTGACCTCCCTGCTCCACGAACCCTTCCACCTCGACGCGATCGCTCGACACCGAATCGATCGCGTAGTCGAAAGCATTCGAGCCCCAATACACCTGGTCGAAGAACCAGGTCAGATCCCGACCGCTCACTTCGTTCGCGGTATCGAAGAAATCCTGCGGCGTGGGATGACGGAACCTCCAACGCTCGTAGAAGGTGGACAGGATCCGCTGCAGCACGTCCCAACCGAGGTACCGCTCGAGGGTCAAGAGCCAGAGGCCGGTCTTGCTGTAGGTGATACCGTTCGCGGTCGCGGGATAGTACTCATAAGTGGGAGTGACCTGGGCGTCCCAGATCGCGGACTCGCGGTAGCTGTTCAATCCGTTCTCATCAATGAGGGACCGCCTGATGTCTCGGAAAAGAACTGGAAAGAAACCACTGCCAGTCAGGCCGGGCGGGCTCAGATAACGACGGACGAGTTGATACTCGCCGTTCGCCACGTGATTCACGCGAGATTCGGAGAAGGTATTCAACCCTTCGTCGAGCCACGCATGCTCGAACTCGTTGTTCCCCACGACCCCGTACCAAAACTGGTGGCCAGCCTCATGGATCGTCACGCCTTCGGGAGAGCCGCCGCCGATCGGATTGATGAGACGCGTGCCTGCGGTGAACAAGGTCGGGTACTCCATCCCTCCGGCACCGCTGCCGTAGGCAGGATCGACGATGGTCACATGATCGTAAGGATACGCGCCAAACCAGTTGCCGTAGTGAAGGAGTGCCGCCCGGGTGGCGTCGAAATGCCGCTCCGCTTGCTCGAGATGCTCAGGCTGTATGAGTAACCGCATGTCGACGGGTGGGAGTCCGGGCTCCGTGAAGTGCGCCTCCCGCACGACGTAGTCCGGACTCGTCGTCCACGCGAAGTCGTGAACGTCGTCTTGACGGTATCGATAGGTCACCGTGGAATCGGGGTTCTTTTGGACGTCCACTTCCTCGCCAGTCGCGCCGAGCACATAGGACTCGGGAACGGTCATGCTGACGTCATAAGTACCGTAATCGGAGTAAAACTCCGTAGCGGCATGGAACTGATGATTGTTCCAACCACTTTCCTCGAAGACCCCCAGCTTGGGAAACCAATGAGCAATGAAGAAGTAATCTCCCCGAAAACCCGTGCGGGCGAACGTGCGCGGGATCTTCGATCGCCAAACCAACTCGACCTGGATGGTCTCGCCCGGGCCCACGGGAGTGGACAGGGGCACTTGGACCACGGTGCGATCGTCTGTGTTTCCGTCATCCGGCGACGCGAACCGCAGGTGGGCGGTGAGATCACTTTCGCCGTAGCCCATTCCGGGAAGCAATCTTACCGAGCTCACGTTGATGTAGCTCCAATCGCCCTCCGCGATGTCGCCGCCATCCGGGAAACGACGCCGGATCCGGTTCTCCAACATCCAGCTGCTCCGATTGTTCCTCCACGCGTTCCAATAGAGGTGGAACCAGAGGGTGTCGGTTGGCTCGTCCCGGACGTTCTCCCACGTGATGGTTTGCCGCCCCTCGAGGGTCTTGCTCTCCGCATCGAGCTCCACCTCGATCCGGTAGTTGGTCGTGCGGGCAATGGGTACGGGAACCTCTTCGTCCTGTTCTTCTTCTTGGACAGCAGTGGACACCGGCTCGTCGATGTCTTCCTCCTGCGCGAGCGTCGATGCGACGACCGGGCACACCAGCAACCAAGAGAGCGTTACGTATCGGAGCGATGCGCTCGAGCGCTTCATAGGGCCTCCTGCGAGGTGACTTGCGGACGAGACGCACCCACAAGTGACGAGGGGCGAGATTATAATCGCGGTGCACGGGGCGGTTCAAACCCACAAGCCTACGAGTCGATGGGGGTATCCTCCCCGAGGAGGCGAACTATGAAGATAGCGGTCACGGGAGCCACGGGTCTGATCG
>JBOGJF010000132.1:0-4667 GCA_050747785.1 Vicinamibacteria bacterium | reverse complement strand
GAAGTCGTGACGCCTGGCGCGATCGCTTTGGTGAGCATTACGACCGACGGCGTCCACACTTTGCGATTTTTTGCGGTGGACAACGCGGGCAATCTGGAGACCGAACAGGCGGTAACCATCAGCGTTGACAAGACCCCTCCGGTGATCACGATCGCAAGCCCGACGAACGGGGCGACGTATTTCATCAACCAGAACGTGCTCGCCGGCTATTCGGCATCGGATGCCCTTTCTGGGGTCGCGACCCTCACCGGCACGGTTCCCAATGGGAGCGCCATCCAGACCACCCCGATCGGACTCCATGCCTTTAGCGTGACGGCGACGGACGTTGCGGGAAACGGCACGTCGACGGGCGTCGCCTACACCGTGATTTTTC
Organism: Vicinamibacteria bacterium; assembly: GCA_050747785.1. GTDB lineage: Bacteria > Acidobacteriota > Vicinamibacteria > Marinacidobacterales > DATDRI01 > CBDANW01. The sequence goes on along the minus strand of JBOGJF010000132.1, from coordinate 4,294 downwards.
CGGGAAACATCGACTCCGCGAATCTCGGATCGCATTTCGCGTGGGGAGAGAACGTGGGCTGGATCAACTTCAAGCCCTCGCACGGCCCGGGTGTGACGGTGACGGATTCCGCAGTGATCGGTTTTGCCTGGGGCGAGAACATCGGATGGATTGACTTGAGTCCTTCCGAAGGCGGGGTTTTCAATGACGGCGCGGGGAATCTCTCCGGCTTTGCCTATGGAGAGAACGTGGGATGGATTAGCTTCTCGTGTCAAAACACCGCGAGCTGCGCCACCGTGGACTATGGCGTCCGGATTCATCCCGAAAACGGCAGGTTCAGCGGACACGCCTGGGCCGAGAACGTCGGTTGGATCCGGTTTCTGGAGACGGCCGGTCCCGCCGATGGGGTGACCACCTCGTGGCGGCCGGTGACGGCGACCGCGATGCGGCGCGTCAGCGTCGACAGCTCGGGCAACGAAGGCGTCGGGCCGCAGGGGAGCGCCTCTCCCACCATCAGCGCCAACGGCCGCTTCGTCGCCTTCCAGTCTCGCCATACCAACCTGGTGCCCGGGGACACGAACAACACGTGGGATGTTTTCGTTCACGACCGCGATGTCGACGCGGATGGTGTTTTCGACGAGCCCGGCGGAATTTCGACGACAAGGGTGAGCGTGAGCAGCGCTGGCACCGAGGGCGATTTCGAGAGCCGGGCTCCTTCCATCAGCGCCGACGGCCGGTTCGTCGCTTTTTCGTCCGTCGCCTCGAATCTGGTGGCGGGAGACACCAACGGCCGGTTTGACGTGTTCGTCCACGACCGCGATGCGGACGGAAACGGGACTTTCGACGAACCGGGCGGCATTGCCACCACCAGGGCGAGCGTGAACAGCTCTGGCACCCAGGGCAACTTTAGCAGCGACGATCCCAGAATCAGCGCCAACGGCCGCTTCGTCTGCTTTCGATCCGATGCTAACAATCTCGTGGCGGTGGACACCAACCTTACACAAGATACGTTTGCCCACGATCGCGACGCAGACGCAGACGGCATTTTCGACGAGCCAGGCGGGATCAGCACGACTCGGGTGAGCGTGCCCAACCTGGCCGACCAGGGAACCCTCGGCAATCAGGCCGATGGTTCCAGCGATTGTCGGGGCATCAGCGGCGACGGTCGTTTGGTGGCTCTACTCTCGGGCGCAACGAACCTCGTGCAGGGCGATGACAGCGGGTTCCAGGACCTCTTTGTCCACGACCGTCAAACCGGCGCGACCACCCGGGTGAGCATGCCGAATGGAGGCCTCGGCACCGAAGCCAACAATCACACCTTCTCGGGTGCCATGAGCGCCGATGGCGGGTCGGTCGGGTTCGGTTCCAGCGCCTCGAATCTCGTCGTGGGAGACATGAACAGCTCACAGGACGTATTCGTGCACGACCTCGACACCGGTATGACCACCAGGGTGAGCGTCGACAGGGATGGCAACGAGGGTGGTTCGAGCAGCTCGTTCCCGTCCCTCAGCGCCGATGGCCGCTTCGTCGCGTTTGAATCCTTTGCGGAGAACCTCGTCTCGGACGACACGAACAGCACCGGGGACATCTTCGTCCACGATCGCCAGTCTCGCACCACCACCAGGGTGAGCCTCCCGAACCCTGCCGACCAGATCCCTCTCGGCGATGAGGCTAACGGCTTCAGTCAGAGCGCGGCGATGAGCGCCGACGGCCGTTTCGTCGCGTTCTCATCGTTTGCGAATAACCTCGTCCTCGGGGATAGCAATGCTCCCGACGCAGAGCAGGACGTCTTCGTCCACGACAGGGGGAACTGAAGGACGGCGACGGTGTCTTCGGTCGATTTGACAGCTTCCCCGACAAGCTCGGGCCCCGATTGGGATCACGTGGCGGGACGTCTTTCGATGCGCAAACGCCCCTGAATGTCATCGATTAGCAGAGCGGGTTCGTCGGAAGGCGGCGGAAGAAGGCCTGAGCGTGAGCGCCTTCATTGCTACGACGCTCGACGATGCACTCAAGCGGCAAACGCCGCCACGACCGCCTTCCTTCCGATTGATCACCGTGAAGGGGGGAGGACTTCATCCGGGAACGGACCTCGACCGCCCACGAGCTCTCGACGCCGAGGACGACGAGGCGCTCGTTCCCCCACGTCCACCGAAGCGACTGATGCTCCGGCCGGACGTCAGCCGCCGCCCCACGCTTCGGGTCGTCGCTCCGGGTCCTGGCCATCTGGACGTCGATACCCTAAGCCAGCCGTCCTAGACCGATACCTGGCCTCGCGATGACGCACTTAACCTGGTGGCAGCACCAACATGATCCGGCGCGTCGGTCAGGACGCCCCTGCCTCTGGAAATAGAGAAGAACTGGGTGACCGACCCCTCGGCGCAGCAAGATCTGGAGGAGGCGCAGATCGTGGCCCTCATCCTCCGACTTCTCGGCCAGGCGAGCGCCCAGGGATGGCTGTGAGGACTGCCAATAGGTTAGAGGCCAGCGAATGCGGCGACGGCGGCTAGATACTTTCTGAGTGCTTGCAAGCCGGAGGTTGCTTCCCGATGTAGGCGAGCATGGTCGATGGACATGTAACCATGGGCGATGCGGTTCCGGAGGCCGACGGCAGCATGCATGGAGTCGGCGAGCGTCCGGTCGATCAACGCCGTGATCCGCCAAAACGTCGAAAACGCCACCGGCGTCTTCCGGTGGCGACCAGCCAGCGTCGGCCACGCCGTGAGCAGCTAGATCCACGCTCTCCTGGATGGCGAGCAGCAGATAGAAGCCTGCGAGATCCTGACTCCTGGGGTCGCTCGATGATCCCTCGGCGGTTCGGGAAAGAATCTCCTGCGCGTCATCGAGCCACGACGCGGCACGGGCGATCTTTCGTTCCGCGACATCACGACGAACCATGAGCGGCCTTCTCCTTGAGCCGAGAAATGACCTCGCGGTGGATCATCCTTGCCGTGGGCGCCCAGTCCCACCAATCGATCATGGCGCGGGCACGGAAATCCTTCCAGGAGTGGGGAGATCCCTCCAGAAGGACGACTCCGTCACGGGCGATCTCGAACCGGAGCAGTGGCGGCGCTTCGTCGAGATAGACGATGTCGACCGTCTTGCCCGCGCTTCGGGAGAGTGCGGCCGCCAGACGGGAGCGAGTCGTATCGTTGGCGTCGCGCAGCAAGACGCCGATGTCCAGGTCACTTCCGTCGTGGCCTTGGCCTCGAGCCATCGAACCAAACAGCACTGCCAGGTCGATGGGAAACGGCTCGAGCACCCTAACCAGCTTTTTTGCGGCGATTTTCAAGCTTATTCCACTCATGAGCATTCTATCATCAATGACAGATAGGAAATTCTATCCTGGGCGACAGAGGAACAGGACCGGAATTCTCCCAAGGGCGTGGACAGAGTTACGACCGAGGGTGGGCTAGCGATGAGATGGCCAGGAACCGACGGTCGAGGGAATGCCGCGCGGGGTGTTTGGCGGGTTAGGGACACGACGGGTAGCGTGGCATGGGGTGGTTGAGCTTCAGTGGGAGTTGGGCTTGGCTGGCTCGGGAGGCGCTCTTTGTCTCCCAAGTTTGAGATTCATGTGGCTTAGGATTTTTCGGATGACGGAGGGCTCGGTGATGAAGGCGACGATCCGCATTTCCGCCCCGCAGTGCTGGCATGTCAAGGGGTCGACTTCATAGATGAGGAAACCCATTGGGCATGAGGGACGTCGGCGAGAATCTTCTCGCGTAGCAGCTCGGAAAAGATGACCGCTCGCTTGGCACCGCACGACGGGCATAGGCCACGGCCTTTGCAGGAGAGAGCGACGAGAAACTCCCAGCGGCAACTCGGGCAAACAACGCGAGCAAAACCGGATTCGAAAACACCACAGTCCAAGTATCTCGCAACGGCGGTATCCCATAGTACTCGCCAGAAACCGTAACGTCGCTCGAATCGCTCCTCCCACAAACCTCTGAGAGTCTCGAAGTGGGCTTCGAGCAGCGGATAGAGAGAAGTCCCGCGGGGGTTGCGGGATTTGTAGACGGGGCAGGCGGCGCTCGGCGCTAGCAGGCCCGGTGAGCCCGCCCCGCTGCCCATGGCGGACGAAGACGAAACCCGCCATCGTTATCCGCCCTCGTGGCTTTAGGCGACAAGGCGCGGAAGACCAGAATCTTCGGCCTACGATCCGCGCTCTTGTCTTCCTACGTAGAGGAAGCCTGAATATCGGCGAGGACAGCGGGAACACGTTGGTGCTGACGAGCCTTCTCCTCCGTTCCGTTCGGCGGGCGCCAGAACGCTTTCCCAAAATGACCCCTCGCGGTATCTTGCTGCCATGCAC
>JBOGJF010000131.1:0-2582 GCA_050747785.1 Vicinamibacteria bacterium | reverse complement strand
AGGGAGTCTTGTCCGGGGGAGGAGTCACTTTCTGTTACGATGCCGCCGAATGGACCATGGAGGACGAAGATGAGAGGTCTACAGGGAAAGCGAGTCTTGGTGACCGGCGGCGCGAGCGGCATCGGTGCCGCCACCGCGCGCCGTTTCGTCGAAGAGGGAGCGGTGACGACGATTCTGGATCGCGACGAAGCGGCGGGGAAGAAGTTCACCCGCGAGCTTCGGGACTTGGTGGGAGCGTTGGTGTGTGACGTTGCCGACCAGAATCAGGTTCGCGAGGCCTTCGCGAGCGCGGTCGGGCTCATGGGTGGCGTGGACGTCGTCATTAACAACGCCGGCATCAGCATCCGCCACGACTTTCTCGAGATTACGAGCGAGGAATGGGATCGAGTGATCGCGGTCAATCTCACCGGAAGCTTCTTCGTAATGCAGACCGCGGCGCGCCACATGGTCGAGCGCGGGAGCGGCGTGATTCTGAGCACCGCGTCGACCAACGGCCTCTTCGGGTACCCGCACTACGCGGATTACAACGCCAGCAAAGCGGGCGTCATCGAGCTGACTCGATCGGTGGCGCTCGAGCTCGCGCCCGCGGTGAGGGTGAACGCGGTCGCGCCGGGCTATGTCCTCACGCCTATGCAGCGAGCGGAGTACACCGCGGAAGCCATCGACCAGGTCAATCGGAAGATCCCCTTACGGCGGCACGCCGAGCCGGAGGAAGTCGCCGCGCTCTTCGCCTTTCTCGCATCCGACGACGCGGCGTTCGTGACCGGTCACGTCTACACGATCGACGGGGGAGAGACCGCGGGCGGTTTGGCGAGTCGCTGATCGGACCGGGGCGGTGGGCTTATGCACCCTGACGGGACGGGGGTCGTGAAGAGCGTCTCGACGCGCCACAGATGGGACACTCCATCGCAGTTTGCGGAGGCGGGGCGGGGTGCTCCAGGTTGTCCAGCTGCCCTCGATCGCCGCCCATGTGGTGAAACATTTTGCACTCGGCATCGAAACGCTGGAAGGCGTCCTCGATGACCTCGAAGTAGAAATAGGCGTATTCGCCGACGAAGCTTCCGAGTGTCGCGCGGATACTTCGATCCGCCCTTCCCACCCATGCCTCCTGAGCGCGGTCGTACGAAAGAGCGAAGATGCCGGGCGCATCGGGGGCATTGCGGACCAGGGAGTCCGCACGCAAGGGGAACGGGGGGCCCTCCGGTTCGTCCTCGAGCTGAAAGAAATCCGAGTACTTCTGGCCCAAAGGCATCGTCGGGGCAGGGTCGGTTGACGTCTCCAGTAGCTCTCTGAGCTTCGAGGCGGTTTCCTCCGGAAGCCTGATAAAGCGGAGCCCGTAGCCGGGAGGAAGCCCGCCCCTCGGAGCCTCACCTCGGTTCTCCCATGTAACCACCGCCTCCGCCTTCACCGAGTGTTTCAGCTCCGGAAGAATGATGAGCATGCTCACTTGTGCCTGAGGGAGCAGGGACATGCGCGTGGCCACATACCCGCCATTCGAGGAAACGTTGACCAGCTGACCGCGGCCTGAATTGATCGCCGACTTCAACAAGACCGGGTACGGGACGGTGAGGTCGACGCGTCTTGGGATCATCGCTTAACAGCCGGCTCTTGGGAAGTGTTGAGTAACTTCAAGGCGCCCCTAGGGTTGGGTCCTTCACAATCCAGCTCGATCGTACCACAAAGCCTCTTTCCCGCGCCGCCTCTGAGGCGGAACTTCGGCGTTAGGCCCTTGATGGAGAACGCGTTGGAACAGCAGACTCGCGGGCCGCAATTCGCTTGCGCGGGCCTGGCTAGATATCTATGACACAAATATCTTGACACACATGTTATAGAATAATACACTCATGGTGAAAGGCTGAACATGTCAAAAACCAAGAAGATACAGGTGACGCTCGACGAAGGGCAATATCAGGAACTAACGCGTATCGCCCGCCGGGATGGGAAGAAGCTCGCCGGACTCGTCCGCGAGTCGATCGAGAAGTATTGCCTGACACCGGAGGCCGAGCGCGTGAAACGGAAGGCTTTGGAAAAGCTCCTCTCGCTCCAGCCGACCCCGGCCCCTGAAATCTACGGCGATTGGAAGCGCCAGTACGGTGGTCTCAAGACGGACTTCAAGAAAGAAGAAGCCTGACGCCTATTTCCTCGACACCAATGTCCTGATGTATGCCGCGGGCGGGCCTCACTCTCTTCGCGAGCCTTGCCGCGTGGCATTGGAAGCCGCGGTAACCCGGCGGGTGAGCCTGGTCACGGATTCGGAGGTCCTCCAGGAGATCCTGCACCGCTACTTTTCGCTTCAACAACCGGACATTGCCCGCGAGCTCTACGAGGCGGCAACCGGCCTCTGCGACGAGGTCTTGCCGGTTTCGGAACGGACGACGGCCAGAGCGCGCGAGCTCCTGATCCGTTACACGAAACTCTCCGCCCGCGACGCGATTCACATCGCCTCCATGGAAGAGGCGGGGGTGCAGAGGCTTCTCTCCACCGACCGTGACTTCGACGAGGTTGTCGAGATCCGGCGAATCGATCCCGCAGCCTTCCTGTCTTAGTGCCGTGGGGCCCCACCCCCACGGCCTGCGCCTTCG
>JBOGJF010000130.1:0-15115 GCA_050747785.1 Vicinamibacteria bacterium | reverse complement strand
ATCAACCTGTTAGCGTTCTCTTTGTCCGGTTCGGACAGCGGCGCGATCAGTCTTCTGATGTCGGCCTTCGCGTCTTCCGGGTCGTCGAAGTCCAAAATCCTTCCGACCTCGTACCAGACCTCGTCGTCCCCTTTGGCTTCCGGCGATTCCCTGAACTTGAACTGGTAAATCAGCTCCTCGGGATCGGCCTCGTTCGGCACAGGCCGTTTCAGCAGGTTCAAGTACAGCTTTTCGGTTCGCCATCGATAGTGGAAGGATCGATATGACCCCTTCAGCCCGATGAAGAGAGACGACATCCTTTGTTGACCATCGAGGACCAAGAAGATGTCCCGTGCGATTCCTTTGAGGCTCGCCTCTGGATTATGCGGATCAGCCTTGTCGAACTGCCTGATGAACTCAAAAGTCGTCCACTCTTCCTTGTTTCTTTCGTCAACCTTCCAGAACAGAAATGAACCAATTGGGTAGTCGCCAAGAATAGAATCGAACAGCTTCTCGATCTGGTCGGGCTCCCACACGAACTCGCGTTGGATCGCGGGCAGGAAGTAGTCCCTGTTAATCCCGCTTATCACGTCCTTGATCCTGACCGCCCTGTATTCCATAGGGTTGCTACCGTTCCGTTAGCGTTCTCACCTTTTTGAATCGACCAGCCTTGGCCTGCGTGGGCTTCCACACGAAGCCCCGCTGAAACTCGGGCACGCTGAGCTGGTGGCCGACTGCGCGGTCTACCAGCTCCCAGGCCTTGAGGTTGGGTTCAACCGCCATAGGTTTCCATCAGGTTAACGGAAGTCGCGCTTGGAGCCAAGAATCTGGTCTAGCCGTCGTCACCGCTGCCGCACCCGGAGCGTCGCGAGGAGCGCCGCCGTCACGTCATGGTGGCCGACCACGCCCACCGGCCGCCCGTCGGCGTCGAGCACGGGAAGGACGCCGACCTTCCGCTATGTCATGAACTCGGCGAGCTCGGTGAGAGCATCCTGCCAGAAGACGAAAAGGCGAGTCTACCTCGCTCCCTCGGACGCCTTGTCCACACGGGTAGGGTAGAATCTCGGGAGCCATGACCGACTTCCACAAGATCTGGATTGACCAGTGCGAGGCCGCCCGCGACATCAAGGAAACGTTCGGGCTCGCGAAGGCCCTCGGGTACCTCATCGGCGAGAAACTCCTGAACTTCGTCGAGGCTGCCGACCAGGACCCCGACTTCGCGGCGGAGCTGGCGGCGTTCGTGGAGGAGATCAGGGTTATCTTTCAGCCCTCAGAGCTCCGCGCCTACCTCGACGGGGTGCATCGCGTGGGATCCCTCGGGCACATCTTGAGCGACGAGGACTACGAAGAGTTCCGGGACGCCGGCGCCGTTGACGAGAATCCGGTCGAGTGGGCCAAGGAGATCCTCCTTATCGAACGCGCGAAGACGATGCTTCTTCCCCCGGAGGCCTAAACGGCGCCACCCAAGACCTGTTCAGTCGTTACAGTATCCACACCTCCGGCTCGACAACACGGCGACCTTTTCGACACTAGAGAAGTACAGTTCTTCGTCCAATCGTTGGCGACTACTGCTCATCGCTGCGGTTCACCTGCGGCGGACCGAGCGGCCGAATAGCGTGATGAGACGGATGCGCCTCTTCGCCGCGATGTGCTCGAAGGCCGCGAGTGTTCGCAGGGGTTCACCTCCATCGAGCGGCTCAAGTTCCAGAACAATGTTGAACTTCCCGACGCCGAGCGCGTCGGAGTACGACATGCTGTAGATGTAGTTCGACCTCAGCTTGGCCTGAATCAGTTGCTCAAGGGTCGCCTTAGGCGAGCCCAGCACGCCCAAGCGCCGCAGGCTGCCGGTCTTGGCGTCCTTCAGGTAATCGAACTTCGCTTTGTCGATCTCCAATGTGTATGAGGCCGGATCTCCTGGCGTGTCCGAAATCACATTCGTTGAAAAGAGCGTATCCGCTTCGCTCCCAGGAAGAACGGGGCATTCGATCTTGTAGGAGAGGAACACGCCATAGTACGCACTTGGAACGCTGCGGCAGCTCAAACCAGCATCCTCAAAGGCGTAGCCGAGCATGTTCTCGTTTGCCGGCGGCGGGTCATCATCGGGATGACTCTGGAGCACGATACGGCCGTGCTTTAGGTAGGCCGGCACGAGAGTCTGGCTCAGGTACGCCTTGAACTGCGAGGTGTAGGTCGTGTCGGCGTAGCCGATGTACGGCCGGTACCTCTTGAGCGCCTCGTGGAGCGTGCGAGGGAAGTGCGTCGAGACATTGCTCAGATATACGCAGTAGATCTGATTACTGCTGGCCATTGAGAACGCGTTGCCGCTGCGCTCGAGGTGAATCTCGAGTGCCGTTCGAACCCAGTCGTTGGACGCTGCCTCAGCGCTCAGATCCCCGTGAAGTGTGCTGTGGCTGCTCGCGGGATTCAGCAGCGGCAGGATACGCGCATGCACCTGCCAGCCGTACGCCGCCGATTCAATGCTCGCCCGGTCGAAGAAGAGCGCGACCTCACTCTTAGTGATTTGTGGGACGAGTGCCGGTCTCAACTCGGAGTAGCGGATACCTCTCCGTTCGAGCATATATATGAGCTCATCGGCTGCTTGCCAGATTAGGCGGCGCATCGCGGCATCGCCTGCGCCGGAGCGATCCTTCACGACTTCGAGAAGGATGTTCCCGCGGGCCTCCAGGGTGTGGATGGTCCGAAACGTCATGGGATCTATCGTGACACTCGGTGAGCCTTATCCGCTACCGGGGCCGTCGGAAGCCGAAGAAGGAACTCACTTGCCACCCCTTTAGGGTAAACGCCGGGCCGAGAGGACACCCTAGTGCGAGCCGGGCACCAGCGTCAAGAAACACGGCGCGATAATCGGGTCCATCAATGGAAGAGGGGCTTCAGCGCCTCGTCGAGTCGGTCGACTTCTCACTCCTCGATGCGCCCCTGGCCGAGGACGTCGAGGCCTCTCTCGGCCGTTCCTTGGCGGAAGGGGTCGTCTTCTCCGGAGAGGAATCGCCGCTCGCTATCTTTCGCGCTGCGGTCGCGAGCGCCATCCAGGACATCGAAGGCCATCCACGTGGCCAGCTCCTCCAGCGGTTTCTCACCATCGGCCCCTACTGGGATGGCGGCGAGATCCCGGCCGACAAGACAAGCGAGTGTTTCTCAGACGACGAGACGGCCGCTGCGACAGCCTTCGTCTACTACTACATGGTGAACGCGTTCCAGGGCCGCCTGGCCGAGATGCTCGCGCTCGCCCCCTGCCTCAAGATCCTCAAGCGCCTCGTGGCACGGGGCACGCTGCCCCCGTCCTCGCGCCTCTACGCCGGGGACACCGTGATGCTCGGCCTGCCTGACCGATCCGGCTGGGTGAAAGGGGCTGATCTCCATCTCCTGGTCGAAGGCCCTCGCCCGTCGAAAGGGTCGAGCTTCTCGGTTGCCGGCGTCGTGGAGGTCAAGTCCTACTCCTCTCCGCCAGCCGCGCTCCGTCGGCAGCTTGACCGGCACATCGCCGGCGTCCGCCACGGCCTCCGCGTGGGAGACCTGACCTACCCAGCTGAATCCATCCGAGTCGGAGCGGGCGCGCGAGACACGGTGGTGAGAATCAGCGTCGTTCCGTCGCGCTGGAGGCTCCCCCGCACCTTCCGCTTCGTCGATTCGGACCGTGGCCACGTGCTGCGCATCGACCCTGCCGTCCCTCCCACGGATGCCGACCACGTCGTACCGGTCGGCCCGGAGGAATGGCGGATCACGCTCCGCTGGTCCAAGGAGGCCCTCGCCGCGGCGGCCTATGAGCTCACCTTCTGGTACATGGCGAAGGTCGGGGAAGTGGTCTACGCCACGGGGGTTCCCAAGGACTGGTCCGCCATGACGCCCGCCGAGGCGGGGCGGAACGCCGCGAAGATGATGCTCTACTACGCCATTCTCAGGACGCGGAGCTGGTACGAGGAGCAGAGGGCGATCGCCCTCTACAACGCCTACGGCTTCGGGTACGCCTTGGGCACGAGCTTCAAGAACGAACGCGGATCACGGGAGATGCTCTGGCCCGAGGACCTGAGGGAGATCCTCGAGCACGGGAAGACGAAACACGGCTGCCGGCTCGTCCCCTGAAGACCGGCCGGTCAGGTCAGAACCCCGCCCAGGTTTCATTCTCGTCAGCGCGCTCCGGGCGGCAGGCCCCCGTCCTGGGTCGCTGCGCCCAGCCTTCTACTGCACCGTGAAGCCGTTCGTAAGGGTGCCGCTTACGTTGTCGGGGTTCGTGAGCTGCACGTTCCAGGCTCCCGTCGCGGCTCCGGTGACGTCGCAGGTGCCGTTCGTCATCGAGGTCGCGGTCGACCAGGTGAAGCCGGTGCAGGTGATGTCGGATTGGCTGGTCTTGGTGAGCTTGATGCTTCCCGGCCCTGTCACGTTCTTGAGCGCTACCACGTCATCGGCCGAGAAGGCGCGATTGTAGATGCGAAGCTCATCCATGGCGCCTACTGCCGAGACGCCGTAGCCGCTCCCGTTGCCCGCATAGAGATTGGCGGTGCTGCTCGCGGCAGCTCCGGATCCACTGTCCCACTGGGTAAGCGCCGACTCCTCGACCCCGTCGATAAACATCCTCACGTTATTCGCGCAGGAAGTCCCGCCGGTCTGGGTGATAACGTAGTGGTGCCATGCCCCGTCATTAGGCACGGTGGTCGTCGTTGTGCAGTAGGTGCGTTTCCCGCTTACGTCGTTCTGGCCGATCCGCCAGCCGAGCTTTACGCCGCTCCCAAAGTCATAGTGGAAGACCGAGTAGCCGCGGTATAAATCGCTCGGCTCCTCCTTCATGATCACGTAGCGGCTCGAGACCGGGGTGCCCTTCCACCAAAAGGAGATGCTCGCGGGACTGGTTTGACTGAGATCGTTGACATCCCCGAAGCTCACGGAATCGCCGGTCGAGCCCAAGTCCCTGGCGTTCGAGAGCTTGCCGGTTGTCGTGGCCGCCCCGCTCGCGGTACCGTTGTAGCCGTTGCCGGAGAGGTCGGCCACGGTCAGGCCGGAGGACTCATCCATCCGCCAGTTGCCGATGAGGCCGTTCTCTTTGTCCCAGCCGGGGCGGAGGTTGGTGCCGGTCACCGAGGTAACCGAGACGGAGCCCGAGCCGCTTGAGGGCGAGATCGCCGTCACGGTGGGATCCGAGGAGTTGATCGTGAGGCCGTTTGAGAAGGTGCCAGTCGTCCCGTCAGGATTGGTCACGACCACGTTCCAGGCGCCGGTCGCAGCACCGCCCACTGGACAGGAGCCGTTATTGAGGTTCCGGTAGTCGGTAAGTGTGAAGCCGGTGCAGGCGATGTTCGACTGGCCGTTGGTGAGCTCCACCTTGCCCTTCCCGGTCACCTTGTAGAGCTCCATTACCTCGCTGGGGAGGAGTTCGCGGGTATAGAGGCGCGCTTCGTCGAGATAGCCCTTGAAGTAGTCGACCCTCGTGCCGCTTGAACTGATGACGGAGCTTAGGGTTACGGGGGCGCTGGAATCCAAGACAGACGTTGCGGTTCCCGTTTTGTTGGCGCTCATATCAACACCGTCGAGGTATATCTTGGCATCCGCAGACGCGCCGGCCTTGAACACGCCGATGACGTGATGCCACGCGGTGGTATCGGTGGTCGTGGCGCTCGTCTCGACGCTCCGTTGGGTGCTGCAAGAACCGTCCGCACAGACCCGGAAGAAGAGCTTGTTGGTGTCGAGGAGTAAAAGCAGGAAGGACGTCTGGCTGGCGTTTGAGTTGTATTTCGAGAGAAGAGATTCCTCCCGCCCGGAGTCACCGCGCCTGAACCAGATGGAGACCGAGAAGTCGCCAGTCGGGCTTACGCTCGCGGAGTCCGGAATCTCTACATAGTCATCTGTTCCGTCGAAGTAGCGGGCATTGGTGAGCTTCGCAGTGGTCGTAGCGGCAGCGCCAGTCGCGGTGCCGTTGTTGCCGTTTCCGGATACGTCCGCTACCGATGTCCCACTCGACTCATCCATCCGCCAGTTGCCGACAAGGCTGCTTTCCTTGTCCCAGCCGAGGCGGAAGTTGATGCCCGTGGTTGAGGCGATGGCGACAGACGTGTAGTTGGTGACGGTTGAGGGGTTGATGGAGTCGACCGCTACCGGTGTCGAGGAGGCGTTGAGCCAGAGGTTTTCCTCATCCGGCGAGTTCGGTGGCCATGGATCCTGGCCAGAGGTGCCGGTCCAGCCGTAGGGATCACGGGCCTTGGTCAGGTCGGCGGAGTCGTCGGCAATCACACCGAAATGAAGGTGCGCTGCTCCCTCTCCGGTTTCACCACTCAGCGCGATCCTCTGGCCTTGGCTCACGACTGTGCTCGTCGCAACGCCGAACCGGACTGGGGAATCCGTTTCGAGGTGGGCGTAGATCGTGGAATGGCCTTCGCCCGAGTGCCACAACCGCATGTAGTAGCCGTAACCAAACTGTGGGTCACTGGGATTCTCGAGTCCCATGCGCTTGACCGTCCCGCCGGCAGCCGCAACGACGAAGTAGCCCGTCTTGCTCCGGGTGTCATAGTCCAATCCGCTGTGGCCGTTATAGCAGTAGTCACCGCCGTTGTACTGGGAACAGGAGCTTAGTGCCGCCGCCGCGCCAGTAGAGGTCGCGCCGGTCGAGCGCGTCATCGTCGTCGATGCATCGCTCGATGCCCCCTCCGGCGACGTATGATCAACCCAACTGTTGATCTGCGGGGAGTCGTGCTCGCCAATCGGCTTATTAAGGTAGGCGGTCGCGGATCCCGTGAGCGGCGAGGCGAACACTACAAGTGCGATGACGAAAAGGTATGTTCTGGATCGTACGGGCATGGATGTCTACTTCGTAAACTCGAAGGTGGCAAGCATTTGCTCGACGATAGGTTTCCAGTCGGAGTCATACGGCGTGTAGGAGATTTGGTAGCCGACATTCTTGTGCATGACCCGCAAGTCCCAGCCGAACTCACCGGTAGGCATGAAAATATCGTCTTCGGGATTTGTGTCGGTACCTACGTCCTTCTTCCCGTAGATCGCTCTTTCTCCAGCTATCGTCATTACTCCCTGCTGTTCGTAGCGGGGACCGAACGTCTTTACCCACTCGTCGACGGTTGCCTGCGACACGTTGGTAAAGGGAGCAATGCTTATCTTTATGGCACTCTTTGGCGGGAGACCGCCCATAGCAGGGACATTGCCACCGTAAAATGAAACGAACTTCAAGTCGTTCGCGCTTAGCCTGACAGTCTCAGGGTATCGAATCAGGTAGCCGTATTGTTGGTTTTCGTAGACCTTCCAGCCCTCCGGTATCTGCGCGGTTGATGTCGCCTTCGGTTCCACACCTCCTGGCGTTGGGATCGGCTGCGCGGGCTCCTGCGGTGCATACCACGCCAGCCATCCGCCGTAGGCAAGGCCGATTGCGAGCACCACGAGAACTGTCACGAGTAGGGTCTGCTTCTTCATATCCATTAGGGAAGAATCGGATACTGCTTGGGCGCACCGTCGTTCGTGAGCTGCTCCAGTTTGCCCCCCTTGATTCGCCACGCCTCGTCAGCTCCGCTCTGGTCGGCTACGAAGACCACGCTCGCCCCATCGCCCGAATAACTTGGATACAGAGCACGCGCGCCGTGAAAGGACGTCAGCTTCCGGAGAACCTGTGAGGTAGTGTCATATTCCGCGATGTTGCTCTCGAGCGTTTCGTAATCGACCGCTATCGAGTTCACGCCGCTGTTCTCCTGGACAGCGATCAGGAGCTTCTGGCCGTCAGGCGACCACATCGGCGGGTAGGCCCAAAGGACGTTCCCCGCGATCCTTGTCGCTCCCGTCCCATCGGGATTGACCATCCAGAGCTGTCTGGCCTCGTCGGCGTTCTTTGCGCCGATCTTGGATCGCAGGAAAGCGATCTTGTCGCCGCGCGGGGACCAGCGTACCCAGGCGAAGATCTCGTTGTCGCCCCGGACTAGGAGGGAGTCCCGGCCGTCCTTTCTGAGCCAAAGGCTAGACGCATCTGTGTATTCATTCGCCCGCGAGTACACGACTACTCCGCCAGTTGGTAAGACATCCGCGCTATACGTCCAGACGGGAAGACCGAGGTTGTAGTATCGCCCCTCCTTGTCGAGCACGAAGATCGTCTTGCCTTCCTTGTGGTCGAACTCGGAGAGGTACAGGAGGGCGCCGCTGCTGTCAGGAAGCCAGGAAATGAAGCTGCCGACGTGCGGCGGAACGATCTCAGATCCTTCGAGATCTACGAGGGAAGTAGAGACGCCGCCATGCGAACGTGCGGGCGAGGCGCTGATGGCGAGAAGCTGTCGATCTGGAGAGATGAAAGGTCTCTGCCTAACGTCGCCCGGCGTTGACTTGCCAGAAGCTGCTGGCCGTTCCCCTGGTGACACCTGAAGTGCCGCGGTAAGTTGCCCGCCTTCGACCGTTGTTGTTCCGATTCGTGTCGCGACATTCTGTTTGGAGTGGCGCCTCGCCGACGCGACATACCCGGGGGTGAGTGTCCATTCAGAGCTCCTCGGTGTGGAGGTTGAGGTCCTGAGCAGGCCAAGTAGATTCGGCTGGGAGCCGGGTTCAACGGTCGGCGGCGTAGAAGAGGCGCTCTGTGCCGGGAAAAGTACGAGCTGCGCCTTCGAGGTCTTCAGCGCGAACACCGCCATCATCAGCAAGAGCGTGGCGGCCAGTACGAGATATGCCTTCTTGTGGTGGAAATAGGACACGAAAATCGAGAGGGCAGAACCTTCATCTAGATCATAGCGATCTCCTTCGACGCTTGGAAGTTACGTTATCCACAGGCCTATTCCCGACTGGTTACTTCACGAGCGCGTAGTCCACGACACGCCCCGCTTGTCGAGATCTGCGGTCTGCGTCACCGAGGCGGGCTCACCAAGCATCGCCCGGACCTCGTACAGTCTTGCCCTTCTGGATCTGCGAGACCTTGGTGGTGTCGAACTCCCGCCCGTAGGTAATCGCGCAGCCCGCGACCATGAGGGCGAGCAGCATGAGAATCAGCGCTCTCCGAGCCATGTCCGCTTCCTCAGCACGACCTTGATGTGCATCCCGGGCTCGACCTCGATGGGCGTCATGCCCCATTGGCCGTTCGTGTAGATGTCAAAGCTCGTGATCGGTCGGTGGAAGCGGTCGGCGATCGCTTCGAGAACGGGCTTGATGTAGAGGTGGTTCTTGGAATCAACGGCGAGATGGAGCGTCCCGTGGGTATCGAGATGCGTGTGGACGGCCATCCAGCAGAAGCTCTCCTTGCCGTCCTTGAACACCGGGTATCGGCCGATGTCGGGTGGGACAGGTAGGAACTTCCCCGTTGCCTCGTCGAAGACGGCCAGGAACGCCTCCTTGTCCTCCCCTTCCTGCACGCCCGGGCAGGGGCCGACGCCCCCTCAGCCGAAGGCGGTCTCTGCAAGCGCGATGATGAGAAGCATGCAGAGGGCCGCAAGCCGGCGCGTCACTTCTTTTCCCCGTCCTTGACCGGCTGGTACTCGACGAGCTCGGTCGTGAACTTGCCGGGGCCGAGGTAACTGCTCGCATTGCGCTCGAAGATCCGCTTTACCATCACCCTGAACTCCGGCGCCCACCACGAGGTGATCGTGGTCGTCGGGTTGCTGCCTTCAAGCCGGAAGGCCTTGAACGTGCCGGCCGGCACGGTCACCTCCTCGTAGGCGGCGATCGTCCACCAGAAGGTCACGTCGGAGAAGCTCCGCCCCCGGTCGCGATCGTAATAGGCGTAACGCGCTTGCCATGACTTCCCCACCCAGAGGGGCGAAGAACCGCTCCCGTCATGCGGCTGGGCAGCAATGCGCTCCTGGCCGTCGCGTCTCACACGCGCGATCCAGGAGTGTGTCGCCTTGTCGTACACCCAGATGTCGACGCCATCGTCGAAGCGATAGACCGGCTTCCCGCCGTAGGTGTCCTCACCGAGCGCCGTGAGCGTGGTGGTGGTTGTCGCTCCGGTGTGATCGGTGGACCGGGTCACCCACTTGGTGCCCGGAGCCGGGAACTCGCGCTCCACCTTGACCGCTCCCGGTGGCGGCTCGGTGGCCATCGCCCCCGCACAGCCACCCAGAAACAGCATCAACCCCACCAGCTTGTACCCCCAGGCCCTTCCGCTCATGTTGTCTCCTCCCTTGACGGTCCCGATCTTTTCGAAGAACGCTCCGCCTACTCCAACTTCAAACTTACCGGCCCCTCGTGGATCGCGCTCTTGCCGCGCCCCTCGAGCGCGCCTCCGGTGAAGCGCAGGTCGAACGTCCGATTTCCTTCCACCGTCACGCGGAGCCACGTCGCGCCGTCCTTGGTCTCGAGGAGACCGCTCGCGGGGAAGGCGTGGTCCCGGCCGCGAGACGTGATGGTCACGGTCCCCTTGATCGCCCCGAGATCGGCCTGGTCGATCTTGAAGCGGACCGGGTTCCGCATGCCGTGCTGACCGTCGCTTCCCCACTCGCCGGTCCAGGTCGTTCCGGCGAGCTGGTCGACGGTGGTCGTCTTCGGCGGGGCGGTCGCGCAGGCAGCGGTGAGCAGCGCTGCAACAGCAAGGAATAGGGAACTCCATGTACGCCCCCTCATGCCCTCCTCCTTCTTGACGCGGTCAGGCAAGCCGTCAGAATTGAAAGACCGGCGCCGCTTTTCAAAGAGGCGCCGGCCGAGGTCGAAGTAATGGTTCCCCATCTACATGGAGCCGAAAAAGTCAGTGGCGGCGTACTGCCGGGTCTCGACCATGGAGCAGAAGCGCCGCGGCTACGGGATCGATGTCCAGATCCGCGACGTGACGCTCTTCGCTGAGCGCCAGGAGCTCTTCATTCGCAGGTTCTACAGGGACGAGGCAGAGAGCGGCATCGCCGAGGATCGGAAGGAGCTCAAGAAGCTCCTCCAAGACTGCCGGGCCGGGCGTGTCGGGACGGTCATCATTCCGTCCCTCGATCGGCTCTCCCGGGACGTCCGCTTAGCCGAGAACCTTTTCCACGAGTTCGAGAAGCGCGGGGTTCAGGTCCTCATCGCGGACATGCCGACCTACAACGGCAAGGACCGCAAGGATGTACTGATCCGCCAGATCCGGGAGGCCATCGCCGAGGAGAACCGGAAGGACATCATCGAGCGGCTCTGGAAGGGGAGACAGGAGCGGGTCCGGCGGGGGCTGGCGCCAGGAGGGAACGTGCCCTACGGCTACCGCCGTAACGGCGCCGGACTGATTCGACACGAGGAGGAAGCCGCCGTGGTGAGGCGAATCTTCGAGCTGGCGGCGTGCAGCAAGACGAAGGAAGCGACTGCGAAGATTCTCGAAGCCGAGGGCCTCATGCGGAGAAACGGCAAGCCCTGGACACGCCGCCAGGTGAGTGCGGTCCTTGCCCATGCGCCACTCTATCGTGACGGCATCATCCGCTATGGCGAGGTCGAAGCGCGGCGGCCAGAGCTCGCTCTTCTCGGATCAACGACCAACGAAAGATCCTGAGGGTCCGCTGTCTCGACGTTCTCACAGTCCTTGACACCCAAGCCATTGGCCCCTATCATTGCAATACTATGTATTACATAAGAAAGGAGGCCCTCGACGTGAGCACGCGAAAACTGATCACCATCTCCGTCCCGCCGCCTCTCCTGAAGCGAGCGGAACAGATCGCACGGGAAGAGAACCGCACGAAATCGGAGCTCCTCCGCGAGGCGCTCCGCTTCTACGTTGACACGCGAGAGATCCGCAAGACGGGAATGCGGGAACGCGTCGGCGCCCTCATCGACGAGATCCAGAACCGCACCAAGGATGTCCCGCCGAAAGAGATCCGCAAGGTCGTCCGTGAGGCGGTGGAGGCCGCACGCCGTGGGAAGCGCCGTGCGACCGCATGAGGGTTGTCCTCGACACGAACGTCATCATCTCGGCCACCCTCATCCGCGGCGGCAACGAAGACCAGATCCTCCGCGCCTGGCAGAGGGGCGCTTTCGACCTGGTTCTCTCACCGCCGATCCTCCAGGAACTCGGCCGGGCCCTCTTCTATGAGAAGCTCCGGAAGTTTCGCTGGATGACCGAAGAGGAGATCAGCGAGCTGCTCCAAGCGCTCGCGCAAGGGAGCGTCCTGGTGCCCGGACAGGCCAAGGTGAAAGCGAGCCGCGATCCCGACGACGACAAGTTCCTTGCTGCGGCCATCGAGGCTGAGGCGCGATTTGTGGTGACGGGCGATCGGGACCTGCTCGACCTCAAGACCTACCGAGGCGTGCGGATCGTCAGGCCGTTGCCGTTTCTCAAAATCGCCCGAAGGGCTCGCCCAGAGCGAGATTGACGTAAAAATGGCGAGGGACGAGTTCCCGGAGCGCGTGAAGCGGGCGCTGGCGGCTCGGGCCGGGTATCTCTGTTCACGACCGGAATGTCGAGCTAGCACCATCGGGCCGGGAGACGGACCCACCGGAATTATCAACGTCGGTGAGGCGGCTCATATCACGGCCGCATCTTCGGACGGCCCTCGTTACGACCCATCGCTGACACCAGAGCAGCGGCGCAGTATCGACAACGGCATCTGGCTCTGTAGCTCTTGTGCCGACATGGTCGATCACTCTCCTCGGGGTTTCTCAACGAGCCACCTCAGAGCGTGGAGACACCAAGCGGAGGAGGAAGGCTTACGGCGCCTGGGGCAAGCCGCTGCCGGAGAGAATCTTCCTGCCCAGAGATTCTCGGATGGAGAACTCACTCTTCTCGCAACGGCGGCCGCGACGACGACGGGCGAGATTATCCTCCTGAACACCCAGCAAACCGGCGACTTTATTCGCGTGGGAGCTGAGGACTTCTACGATCCAGACGACGCCGCCTTTGGCGCAGCCTACGTGGAAGCCTTGGAGTCCCTGCTGGGTCGCCGTCCAACACGGCTTGTGCGGCATGAGGGAGGTCAACTCTACAAGCTGACGGGCTCAGGCTTCAAGTTGGGGCGCGCCCTACTTGGGCGGTGGCCCCGGGATTCGCTTGCGTGATCCGATCTCGGGGACGGCGCAGCAGTGAATGCGAAACAGTTCAGTAAGAACCTCGGGCGGCGGGTACGGCTCCGGCCGATCGCGAAGCGTCAGCTCGCCGATGGGACACCCCTCCCTCTGATCGACGACGAGTGGTTTGTCGAGCGTATCGAGGAACACCACGTCGTCCTTCACAACCTGAGAACTGACCACATTCTCGAGCTCGGCTTCGATAACATTCGCGAGTTCCGGTCGCCGCAGTTTCTGCTCCTCCGCTGCCAAGTCACCCTGAGAGGCATCTCGGTCATTATCGAGCCATTCGTCGTTCCCGAGCCCGTCCGCGAACGACAGCAGCCGTCATGACCCCAGCACGCTACGCCCGGCTGACCGTCTTTTTGACAACCATCCTCGCCGAACCTATGCTCTTGGGAGCATCCCTCCTTTCATTATTCCCGCCGGAGGCACCGCGTGATCTGGATCTGCGTAGACATCCTTCTCGTGTTCGTCGCTGCCCTTCTGATCCTCCTGCCCCCACTCGGGTATCTCGCTGGGTACGTTGCGTTCGAGAAGACGGTTATCTCGCTCCTTCTTGGAATCGGGTTGCTACTCGTCAATTCGGCGTTCACGGTCATCGAGACCACGCTCAAGACCGCGCTCATTCGCACGAAGCGCTAAGCGCTCAAGGCGGGCTTCAACCATCGCACTCGGCCAGGAGATCTTCTCCTGGCCTTTCTTCTTGGGAGGAAGAACCGTGCCGCACGGCACCCTTCAGATCGGCGTAGCCGGTGATCCGAGCCCAGCGGAGATAGCTGCACTCCTCACGGTCACGGAGACGATCTACGGCCGCATCTACCTGATTCAGAAGGCAGCCACCTTCCCTCGTCGCCAGTTGGAAGCGCGACTTAGGACGCCTTCCCAATTTATCCCGTCAGAGGACCGTCTGCGGCTTCACTCTCTCACGCGAGGTTCGCTCGAAGCGGTTCTCTTCGGGTTCATTCAGGCGCTCGCCGGCACCGCGTCGTACTTGGTCATACCGCTTGTTGCTGCGAAGACACTCAAGCTTCTTGCGGAGGCACGGAAGCTGAATGCGCAGGCGAAAAGGATTAAGACCAGAACCGTCCGCCTCAGGGACCGCGCCGCCCGCTCGAAGAAGGGGGCGGCAGCGAGCATTCGACGATGGATCAAATCTCTGCTCGAAGCTCGGGACGGCCTGCGCAATTCAGGGATAGAGATTGATCTTTCTGAGCTTCAGAAATATCCCGAAACGGAAAAGCAATTCAAAGCAACGCTCCGACACGCTGGGGTGCCGCCGAGAAGAGCCCAGCGCATTACAGACGGACTGCTCGAGGTACTCACCGAGTTGCGAGGAATCGGAATTACGAAAATCGAGCTGAGATGATGCTGCTCGGACCTCCCAGTCCCCGAAGGCGCCGTGTCCTGGCGTATCCCTTTCGGAACATTGACATCGCGCAGCCTCGTAGGAGATTATCCAAGGAACAAAAGCGGCGCCTCTTTGAAAAGAGGCGCCGCAGACCCTTAGTTATCACCTTTTCTGCCGAGCCACCAACAAAAAACCCGGCGCCAGCCCCGGTCCGCCCCCCCCGACCGCGTCCCTCCCTATCCCTTGAAGAACCGCTCCCTGAGGAACTCGGTGAATCGTTCCATCTCGTCTCGATAGGAAGCGAGGGCCTTCACCTTCATCGCTCTATCCTTTGAGTCCGACTCCCGCGCTCTGCGCCCGAGGTGTTGGACGGCGTCCGGCACGAGATAACTCTGGTTCCACGGCCCTTTCTCAATTCTCAGTTGAACTGGACGCGCCCTTCTCCGTCCTTCTGGCGAGTCGTAGAACTCCGCGAGCATCTCGCTCAATCGCTCGTACTCCTTCCCGTTCGCTTCGATCTGAGCCAAGACGAGCTTCCGTGCCTCATCTCGCTCTTCGAGGGTCAGGAACTCTCCTCCTTTTCGTTCTCGCCCCGCCTTTTCTTGGAACTCGCTATAACGAGCGCTTCCGAGCAACGACTCCGCCACCGAGGACTCTACTCTAACCCACGGATACGGACGCCCCCACTCAAGATGCCCCTCACACGAGGCGGTCGTGCCGAATCCGTTCACCTTGAGCGCAACGATCGTCTCCTTGATTCCTTCGTCCACAGGGCGGCCGAGGCGGTCCTCGATCTGATCTACTTCCTGCTCGATCTCGCGCCAGCGTGTCTCCTTTTCCGCTGTCGCATTA
>JBOGJF010000129.1:0-5154 GCA_050747785.1 Vicinamibacteria bacterium | reverse complement strand
TCGGTCACCCTTGTCTGCTCGTAGACGCGAACACCGGCCCGCAGCACCGCTCGCTTGAGCCCGGTGACGTATTTTCCCGGATGCAGCATCGCCGCCCCAGGATGATGAAGGGCACCGATGAATCGTTGGCTGCGGATGCGCTCTCGGATCTCGTCGCGGCTCAGCAGCGGGAGCTCGATTCCGACCCTTCGTGCTTCCGCCGCCAACCGCTCGATCCGGGCGACGTGCGCGGGATGGAATGCAACCTCGAAGTACCCGGTCTTTTCGAGCTCACAGTCGAAGCCTTCTTCTCGAGCGACACGCTCGATCCAGTCGACGACGCCGACCGTTTCATCGTATGTGAAACGAACGGCGCGCACGCCATGGCGCGCAATGCGATCGATGTGGGGATCTTGAAGAACCATCCCCGCGTTGCGACCGGAAGCGCCGAAACCAACGTAGCTCGCCTCCAGCAAGGCAATCTCGAGGTCCGGTCGCTCACGCTTGAGACAGTAGGCGGCCACCAAGTTCGTGTAACCGCCGCCAACCAGAACGACATCCGCTTCCCGGTTCCCTTCCAAGGATGGCTCGAGCTCTTCGGTCTCGATGGCATCGAGCCAAAAGCTCTCGTTCGGTGCGGCCCTCGGAGCTTTCATGGACGAGAAGGCTAGACACTCATGTTGACGAGCTTCGTCTCCAGATAATTCTCGAGGCCTTCTCGACCGGATTCGTGCCCCATGCCACTTTGCTTCCAGCCGGGGAAGGGGCCTTCGGTGGCCGCTACCGTCCAGTCATTGACTCCCACCATGCCGAACTCCAATCTTTCGTAGCAGCGGGTCGCGGTCTTGAGGTCGTTGGTCCAGACATAAGAGGCCAGGCCGTAGGGTGTGCGGTTGGCGAGCTCGATGGCCTCGTCCGCATCCTCGAAGGTGGCGATCGGAAGGACGGGGCCAAAGATCTCTTCAGTGTAGATAGGGAGCGAGGGACTGACCCCGCTGAGCACCGTCGGCTGGTAGTAGTATCCCTTCTCGAAACTTACCGGTCTTCCGCCACCGGTCAGGACCGCGACACCCTTGTCGCGCGCATCGGTAACCAGCGCCTCAACTCGCTCGCGCTGTTTGGCGTTGATCATCGGGCCCACGTCGGTCTCCGGATCGAGACCGTTGCCCAAGGTGAGCGCCTCGACGTCGGGAACCAAATGTTCCGTGAACTGCTCCTTTATGCGACGGTGAATCAAGAACCGCTGCGGAGCGGTGCAGACCTGGCCCGCATTGCGATATTTGATACTGACCGCCGACTTGGCGAGCGCCTCCACATCGACGTCGGGAAATATCAACACGGGAGCATTGCCTCCCAGCTCCAACGACAGGCGAGTCAGTGTTCGTGAGGCTCCATCCATCAGAATGCGCCCGACCCGCACACTTCCCGTGAAACTGATCTTCCGGCAATCGGGATGATCGAGCATCACCCGACCCATCGACTCCGGCTCGCCGTTGATGAGGTTCATGACACCAGCGGGAATGCCCGCCTCCACCAGGATGTTCGTCATCTCCATGGCAGTGAGCGGAGTGAGCTCCGAAGGACGCGCGACGACGGTGCAGCCGGCAGCCAAAGCCGCAGCCCAAGCGCGCGATGGGTTGTAGGCGGGAAAGTTCCATGCCGTGATGATGCCCACCACACCGATCGGTTGCCTGAGGACCAAGAGTCGTTTGCCAGCGCGGCGGGCGGGTATCGTACGTCCATAGGCTCGCTTGCATTCTTCGGAGAACCACTCGAACAGATCCGCGGCCACGACCCATTCCCCCTTGGCCTGCGCCAAGGGCTTGCCGCATTCTTGGACGGTCGTCTTTGCCAGCTCGGGAGCACGTTCCCGCATCAGATCCGCCGCGGTTCGCAAGATGGCGGCCCGTTCATAGGCTGTCCGCGACGACCAGCGGGGAAAAGCGCGAGCCGCCGCGTCGATCGCCGATTGGCAATCGCTGGCATCTCCAAAGGGGACTTCCCGGACGACCTCTTCGGTGGCGGGATTGATGACCTTCCAGCTGCCCCCGTTGGCGGCATCGACCCACTCTCCGTCGATGTATTGCTGGTAGGTGTAGCTCACGGCGGTTCCTGATAATCGCTGGATTATAGCTCCGGTCGCGGGTCGAGGCGGGTCCAAGGCCGTTCTCGTTGGACTCTGCCGACCGGGATCAATAGGGAAGAGAAGCACACCTGTTCTGGCTATTCCAGATTGAAGCACACCATCCGTATGTTGGTCATCTCCTCGATGGCGAAACGCACACCTTCTCGACCGATCCCGCTCATCTTGTTCCCGCCATATGGCATCTGATCGACGCGGAAGATCGAGGTGTCGTTGACCATCATGCCGCCCACATCCACGCGCTTGATGGCCTGAAACGCCTTGTTGATGTCGCGAGTGTAGATTCCCGCTTGCAGCCCGAACGGGGAGTCGGCCAGCATCGCGAGCGCCTCGTCGAACGATCGGTACCTCACCAAGGAAACTTGGGGGGCGAACGTCTCCTGGCACATGACCTTCATGTCCGGCTTGACGTCGGTCATGACGGTGGGCCAGAGCATCCGGCCTTCGCGCCTGCCGCCGATGAGGACCCTGGCGCCTTGGGCCACGGCTTCCTGCATCCACTGCTCGGCGCGCTCGGCTTCCGCCTCGGCGATCATCGGGCCGACATCGCAATCCTTGTCGAGCGGGTTGCCGATCTTTAGCCTGGCCGTCGCGGCAAGGAACTTCTCGGTGAACTCATCGGCGATCGCCTCGTGGAGGTAGAGCCTCTGGAGGCTGATGCAGATTTGACCGGAGTTGGCGAAGGAGGACACGACGCAACGCGGGACCGCTCGATCGATGTCGGCGTCCTCTTCGACGATGGTACCGGAGTTGTTCCCTAGCTCGAGAGTGACCTTCTTCAATCCCGCCCGGCTCATGATCCGCTCGCCGACCGGCGGGCTCCCGGTGAACGTGATCTTGGCGACGCGCGGATCGGTGACCAGCCAGTCCCCCACCGTAGACCCGCCTCCGAAGACGAGGTTGAACACCCCGTCGGGAAGGCCGGCCTCGGCGAGGATCTCTCCCAGCCGCACCGCGGTGAGCGGCGTCGTGGTGGCCGGTTTGAGTACCACGGTGTTACCCGCGGCCAGAGCCGGCGCCACCTTGTGGCCCACGAGGTTGAGCGGAAAGTTGAAAGGTGAGATGGCGCCCACCACACCGACCGGCGTGCGGAAGTAGAAGCCCATCCGGTTCTCCCCGCCCGCCGAGGCGTCCATGGGTACGGTCTCGCCATGGATCCGTTTTGCTTCCTCCGCGGCGAACTGAAAGGTCTCGATGGCACGAGCCACTTCCAGCATCGAGAACTTCCATGCCTTGCCCGCTTCCCGGCAGATGATGGTGGCGATGTCTTCCTGGTGCTTGGCAAGGAGATCCGACGCGCGCGAGAGAATTTTCCCACGCCGGTGAGCGGGAAGATCGGCATAGGCGGGAAACGCTCTTGCCGCCGTTTCGATCGCCTGTGCCACATCGGCCTTGCTCGCATTGGGGACGGTGCCAATCTCTTCCCCCGAGTACTTATCGATGACCGAAATGGTCTCCATGGTCTTCATGAACGACAGAATAGCAGCGGCGCCCGGGAATTCAAATATCGTTCGTCCTCTATCGACGTCCCCGTTCACGCACGAAGGCGTTCCTGAACACGTAGTTCGCCACGCGACGGCCTTGAGCGATTCCCGCCGTCTTATCGTATGACCAGTGGATGCCGAGGTAGATGCGACTCTGTCCGTTTTCTTGCTCGGCTTGAGCGAGTGACCGGAAGCTGCGAGGAACGAGCGGTCGAACGTTTCCGCTGTGGTCTCTCGTTACTCCGTTGAACTCGTCCGAGACGAACGTGAAGGCAATCCTGTCGGTCCGGTAGAAATTGCGCAGGATCTGGAAGAGAGCCCCACCGAATCCCGCATGACCGGACGGGTAAGCCGGAAAGGGCGGGGTAAAGTTTGGTAGGCTGGTTTGACTCGCTGGGGCGCCGAGTGGTGTGAACGTCAAATCGCCGACGGTCGCGCGATTACCATCCCCTGCGCCGGTAGGCCCGGTCCCCTCGTCCGCCTCGCGGATTCCCGTGACCGGCCGCCAGTGTTCGTAGAAGTATTTCGATTCCCAGATCGCGATGCCCGCATCGGCCATCGCCACGTTGACGAGCGCCAAGAGCCGAGCCAGCTCGACGACGTTCGACCCCATCTGGTCCGCAATTTGTAGGGTAATCTGGTTGTAGAGCCGTGGGGGGGCGCAGAGGCTCGGCGTCCCGTCATACGCCCAGTAGATTCCCGCGACGGTTTGGTCTTCGTTTCTAAGTGTCGGAGTCAAGACGCCGTCACCGCCCAAGCGTTTCACCTCATTGAAAGCCTTCGCGTAACGCCGGCTGGTCAGGGCGGGAGGAGGCGGAACCCGGAACTGGTCGGCTGACCTTAGGACGAATGGGGTGACCTGGTCCCAATAGGCGCCCAACGCGGGCGGTAGCTGGCTTACCGGATCCTGACGCCACTTCCCCGGGTCGTTGCTCGTGATGAACTGCACGCCAACCTGAGGTTCGTCATGCTCGGACCCGTCATCCGTCCGGAGCGCGAGGATCCGAGCGGCGGCACGGCGTCCAAGATCGATTCCCTCGGTCTTGGCGGGACCGTCGTCGATGAGATCGAGGTCTTCGGCCAGTCGCTGATCGAAGGTTGCAGTCTGGGACGGGAATAGAGCGACCAATGTATCGTGCGCAGCTTGTGCAATCGCGGCGTTCATGGATGTAGGGGAGCCGACCCGAGGCAAATCGGTGTAGCTTCGGTAACCACCCGCGATCGCGTTCACGGCGTCGAAGACGGCGATGTGGACGATCGCCATTGCGCGGCTCGCGCGCCCGGGCCCGAATTGCTCCCCGAAGATTCGGTTCTCGCCGCTGGCCGGAGGGGTGTGGTCGAGCCCGCTGGCGTCGACCGCGACCTGGTTCCAGTGGCGGACCCAGTTAGTTGGACCGGTCTGGTCGACGACGGCGCCTGAAGAGCCACGCGCAAGGCCTATGACCAAGATGAACAGCAAGGAAACGATCCACTTACGGTATCCTTTGAGGAACATAGCTATCCTCCCGCGAGAAGGTCTCGCCCCGATGGCACGCGTACTCAGCTGGA